>JAIRYL010000037.1 GCA_031267775.1 Tannerellaceae bacterium | reverse complement strand
AGTAGCTAAATCCGACTTGGAAAAAACATTAGGTAAACAAACAAATTAATAATGAAAACAACAATAAATCATAACGACAGGATGAAAACAAGTAACGCGTTTAAGTTCATGCCGGTAATAACAGCCTTTGCCCTGTTATCGTGCGCCGGAGAAAAGAAAGAAACAACTGCGGTTGAGGAGAAGGTGAAAGTGAAAATAGAAACCGTTCGCAAGCAAGAAGTGGAACAATTAAACGAATTTACCGCTACCGTCCAGGCCAACGTAACAAACCGGATTGCTCCCCAATCTCCCGTACGCATCCAAAAGCTGCACGTAGAGATAGGCGATCATGTAACGACCGGGCAATTACTGGTAACCATGGATGATACAAACCTGAAACAGGCTAATATACAGATGGACAATCAGGAATTGGAATTTAACCGCATCGATGAATTATATAAAGTAGGCGGCGCTTCCAAATCGGCGTGGGACGCTCAGAAAACAGCCTTGGAGGTAAGCCGTACGGCTTATAAAAATTTACAGGAGAACAATCAGTTGCTAAGCCCTGTAACCGGTATCGTCACCGCCCGCAACTATGATAACGGAGATATGTATGCAGGCTCTCCCGTATATGTTGTTGAACAAGTCCGGCCGGTAAAACTGATTGTGAACGTATCGGAAAGCTTCTATACGCAAGTAAAGGCAGGAATGGACGTGAGCGTCAAACCCGATGTATATGGCGACGAAACCTTCCCCGGAAAAGTGCGCCTTGTATACCCTACGATCGATCCGTCTACCCGCACATTTGCCGTAGAAATCAGGATTAACAATGATGATGAAAGAGTGCGCCCGGGCATGTTTGCCCGCGTTACCATGGACCTTGGCGTCTTGCAGCATATAGTAGCGCCGGATCAGGCTGTCGTTAAACAGGCCGGTTCGGGAGACCGCTATGTTTATATATATAAAAACGGAACCGTTAGCTACAGTAAGGTAGAGCTGGGACGCCGTATGAATAACAGGTACGAAATTATATCGGGCGTAGAGGACAACGACCAGGTAGTTGTCGCCGGTCAAAACCGCCTGGTAAACGGAATGCAAGTTGAAGTTGTTAATTAAGTAAATTAGTAAGTATGAGTTTATATGCAAGCGCAATAAAAAAACCGGTCACTACAGCCCTTATATTTGTGGCTGTAGTTATTATGGGGCTTTTTTCCCTGACCAGGCTGTCGGTAGACCTGCTTCCCGAAATAGAATCGAATATGATTCTGGTAATGACCGCTTATCCGGGAGCAAGCGCAGCCGATATAGAAACCAATCTTTCAAAGCCTTTGGAAAACGTTCTGAACAGTGTGAGCGATCTGAAAAATATCACCTCGCAGTCAAAAGAAAACATCTCTATCGTTACGCTCGAATTTGAATATGGTACGGATATAGACGTTGCCACCAACGACGTCCGGGATAAACTGGACATGGTTACGTCCGCGCTGCCGGACAACGCCGAAAATCCAATCATTTTTAAATTCGGCACCGACGATATACCCATCCTTATCCTTTCCGTAACGGCCGACGAAAGTATGGACGCTTTATACAAGATACTGGACGACAAGGTGGCCAATCCTTTAGCGCGCATCAAAGGAGTAGGCGCCGTTTCCATATCGGGCGCGCCCATACGCGAAATACAGGTATATTGCGATCCTTATAAGCTGGAAGCATACGGACAGTCGGTAGAAAGCATTTCGTCTGTTATTGCCCAGGAAAACAGGAATACGCCCGGAGGTACGATCGATATTGGTTCAAACACCTATTCGCTGCGCGTGCAGGGAGAATTTACAGATGCTTCGCAAATATCAAACCTGGTAATCGGCAATCAAAACGGCAAACCTGTATACCTGCGCGACGTAGCCCGCGTTACCGATACGGTAGAAGAACGTATGCAGGAAGCTTACAACAACGGTAAACAGGGAGGTATGATTATCATTCAGAAACAATCCGGGGCAAATTCGGTAAATATCTCCAAACTTGTAAAAGATAAATTACCGGAATTACAAGCCGACCTGCCTTCCGACGTAAAACTGGGAATAATTATAGACACGTCTACTAATATATCCAATACCATCGATAGCCTGGTAGAAACGATCGGGGTAACATTCCTCATCGTTATGCTGGTGGTATTCTTATTTCTCGGACGCTGGAGAGCCACGTTCATTATCATCCTCACCATTCCTATTTCGCTGATTGCCGCCTTTGCCTACCTGATGGCGTCGGGCAATACGCTGAATATTATCTCGCTCAGTTCGCTCTCCATTGCTATCGGTATGGTGGTAGACGACGCGATTGTGGTTCTTGAAAACGTAACGACGCATATCGAGCGAGGCAGCAGGCCTAAACAGGCGGCCGTACACGCTACCAACGAAGTGGCAATATCCGTTATCGCTTCTACCCTTACCATGCTGGCGGTATTCCTGCCGTTAACAATGGTAACCGGTATGGCCGGGATACTGTTCAAACAGTTAGGCTGGATTGTAAGTATCATCATGATCGTATCCACTCTGGCCGCTCTGACGCTTATCCCGATGCTCTGTTCTCAAATGCTCCGCTTGAATCTCAAAAGGGGTAAACTGTATGTCATATTCTTCACCCCGATAGAAAAAGCGTTAAACAAACTGGACGATCTCTATGCGCTCCTTCTGGATTGGGCTGTAAGGCACAGAAAAACAATTATGACGGGAGCCGCCTTGATTTTTGCAGGAAGCATGCTCTTGCTTCCCGCCGTTAAAACGGAATTTTTCCCTACGCAAGACAACGCCCGTATCAGCGTATCCGTAGAGCTGCCTGTGGGAATACGCCAGGACATCACGCGGGATTTAGCTTTTAAAATAAATAAGGAATTTACTGAAAAGTATCCCGAAATAGAAGTGATCAGTTTTAGCGAAGGACAGGCTAATACCGATAATACGTTTGCCCAGTTGAGCGCAAATGGCACGCATATCATTGAATTCAACATTTCTCTGTACAGCATCGGCGTACGTAAAGAAAAGAGCGGAAGCGACAGGGGATTGATTGAAATATGCGAATCGATACGCCTTGACCTGGCCGCATACGCCGAAATCAAAAAGTTTGAAGTAATGGCGGGCGGCGGGGCCAGCATGGGTAGCGAAACGACGGTGGATATTGAAATCTACGGCTATGATTTTGCCGAAACGGATAAGGTAGCGGCCGAAATTGCCGGACGGATGAAAAATGCCAGCGTCGTATCGCAGGTTAATATCAGCCGCGAAGATTATATTCCCGAATATCAGATTGATTTCGACCGCGAAAAACTGGCGCTGAACGGTTTGAACGTTACCACCGCATCCATGTACCTGCGCAACCGGATAAACGGCTCCCTGGCGTCGCAGTATCGGGAAGACGGTAATGAATATGACATTCGCGTCCGCTATGCGCCGGAATTCCGCCAGTCTATTGAAGACTTGGAAAATATCATTATGTATAACAATTCAGGTCAGGGCGTCCGTATCCGCGACGTAGGTACGGTAGTTGAACAAATGACGCCTCCTACCATCGAACGCAAAAACCGCGAGCGCGTCATTACCGTTTCCGCAGTCGTTGCCCAAGACGCCGTATTAAGCGACGTAGTAACGGTAGCCAACCAGGAAATGAAAAGTATAGATATGCCGTCGGGGTTAAGCTGGAGCATAGGCGGCACCTACGAAGATCAGCAAGACACATTCCGCGATTTGGGAATACTGATGGTATTGATCATTATCCTTGTATTTATTGTAATGGCAGCCCAGTTTGAATCGCTTGTCGACCCGTTTGTTATCATGTTTACCATCCCGTTCGGTATCACAGGGGTTATTCTTGGTTTATCCATTACGCAAACTCCCTTAGGAGTAATGGCTTTAATCGGGCTTATTATGCTGATGGGTATTGTAGTAAAAAATGGTATTGTAATTATCGACTATATGATTCTTTGCCGCGAAAGAGGACAAAGTATTATTACGGCGGCAGTAACAGCCGGCAGATCCCGTCTTCGCCCGGTATTGATGACTACGTTAACCACCGTATTAGGTATGCTTCCCCTGGCGTTAGGCACGGGCGAAGGCGCTGAAATGTGGCGTTCAATGGGTATGACGGTAGCCTGGGGGCTTTCTGTTTCCACCTTAATTACGCTGGTGCTGATACCTGTCGTATACTGTATCTTTGCGGCAAACGGCGTAAAACGCAGAAGAAGAAAATTTGCGCGGTTATATCTCCCGAAGAACTTTAATCACTAAAATTTTATCAAATGAAAGCAGTATTTATATCATTCAATCAAGCGTATTACGACATGATTCTGGCGATAATGGATCGCAATAATATCAGAGGTTTTACATACTGGGAACAAGTGCAGGGGCGCGGCAGCAAAAACGGCGAACCTCATTACGGCAGTCACGCATGGCCTACGTTAAACTCGTCTATCTTAGCGATTATTGAAAGCAGGCAAGTAGACAATTTCCTTGATTTATTAAAGAAGCTGGATAAACAGACAGAAGCGCTGGGTTTACGCGCTTTTGTCTGGAGCGTTGAGCAAAACATTTAAAAATTACAGTAGCATGGTACTCGCGTTTATTTTTCTAATCGAGCTTTAAATTGTACCTTTGAGCCATTTAAAAGATGCAGGTAAATACAATCCGTAAAAAAAAACAAGCGTCCAATTAAATTATAACATAACACAAATACTATGAACAAAGGTCAACACAAAGTATTTCTTTTTGAAAAAGACGAAAACGTGAGTTCCATGCTTCAGGAATTTATGCAAATGAATAATATCGCTTCCGAAAGATTCGCTGATTATAATGAAGCTTATAAAGCATTTTGTAATGACAGATTCGACATTTGCCTCATTGATCTGGAGGAAGAAATGGAGACGGGATTCAGTTTTGCCCGGAAGATTATGGGCGTGAATTACGAAACGATTTTAATCTTTATCGGCTCCCGGCCAACCCTTGGCGAGTTAACGGAGGCGTACAAGATTGGAGCCGACGACTTTATCCGCAAACCCTTCATCCTGGAGGAACTATACCTGCGCATACTTGCCATAATAGGACGTACGCACGGACATAAAATAACCGACGTCCAAATTTATCAATTGGGCCGGTATCTTTTTGACCCGCGCAAACAGTTCCTCTCGTTTGACGAAAGACCTTTGAGGATTACTACAAAAGAATGCGATTTACTTAAATTCCTGTGCGAGCATTTAAATTCACTGGCAGAAAGGGAGGCTATCCTGAAACACGTTTGGCGGAATGATTCTTTTCATAATGCGCGAAGCATGGACGTATATATGACAAAAGTGCGCAATCTGTTAAAAAAAGATGATACGATAGCCCTTGTTAATGTACACGGAAAAGGTTATAAACTGATGACAAATGTTCTAAAAGGTTCGTGATCGTTCTTGCAAATATAAATAATACCTCTATCTTTGCAACGCTTTTTTAAGCCCAGCCGACGCGCGGTGTGATGGGGAATTAGGAAGCAAAACTAATTTTGAGTAACACAAACAAATTAAAAAAAATGAAAACTTTTCAATTAGAAGGAACTCCAAGAGAAACGCTTGGAAAAAAAGCTGTAAAAGCAATCCGTAACAAGGGCGGTATACCTGCTATTTTATATGGTAACGAACCGGTTGCCTTGCCTTACGAAGGTAAACTGAACAAAGGCGAAACGCTGGTAAATGCAAGCAATGGAAAAGGTATTATAGTAACAAACCTTACCGTTACCAAAGAATCTGTCCGTAATTTAATTTATACGCCCGAAGTATTCCTTGTAGAACTTTCCCTGGCGGGCAGTAAAAAAGTGATGGCGCTGATTAAAGATATGCAATTCCAGCCGGTTAACGACTCTATCCTGCACATTGATTTCCTCGAGATTTTTGAAAACAAACCCATTGTTATTGAAGTCCCCGTTAAACTGGAAGGACACCCGGAAGGCGTAAAAGCCGGGGGGAAATTGAGTCTTGAAATGCGAAAACTGAAAGTTAAAGGATTGCACAAAGATATACCTGAACAACTCATTATCGATATTACAAACTTAGGTTTAGGAAAAACAATACAAATCGGTTCTCTTCACTACGACAAACTGGAATTGGTAAATGCCAAGAATGCGGTGGTATGCGCCGTTAAATTAACGCGTGCCGCCCGTGGCGCGCAAGCTACGGCTTCCGGTAAATAACCGGGAAAAGATACAACTTCCAAAAAATCATACAGGGGAAGAGCGTTCTGCGAATGTTCTTCCCTTTCTATATTATCTACTTATGAAATATTTAATAGCCGGACTGGGTAATTTTGAGCCTCCCTATTGGGGGACGCGCCATAATATAGGCTTTCGCATCGTAAACGCCGTTGCCGAAGATACGGGGGCTTCTTTTTCCGAAGCCCGCTATGGAGCTATATCCAAACTGCGCGTCAAAAATAAGGAGCTGGTATTACTCAAGCCCAATACGTTTATGAACCTTAGCGGCCTGGCTATCCGTTACTGGCTGCAGAAAGAGAATATACCAACAGGCAACCTGCTGGTAGTGGTAGACGATTTAGCCCTCCCCTTCGGCGCTTTGCGCCTGAAACCCAAGGGAAGCCATGCCGGACACAATGGTTTGCGGAATATTGAAGAGATTTTAAGTACGCAGGAGTATTGCCGGTTGCGCTTTGGTATTGGCAGCGAGTTCCCTCGCGGCGGACAGGTGGATTTTGTGTTATCTCCATTCCATCCGGAGGAAATGAAACGTATGCCCGAAAAGGTGACGCAGGCTGTAGAAATGGTTAAAAGCTTCTGTCTGGCAGGCGTTCAGCTTACCATGAATCAATTTAATAATAAATAGCTTAGGATGCTAATGGAAATAAATCATACATTTATCGGATATGAACGAGGTTAGAATAGATAAATGGATGTGGGCTACCCGCATCTTTAAAACCCGCGCCATAGCGACAGAGGCGTGCAAGAAGAACCGGGTTATGATTAACCGGGTAAACGTTAAACCTTCGCGTATGATTAAAGAGGGCGACGTGATACAGGTACGCAAGCCGCCCGTTACTTTTTCATTTAAAGTATTAAAACTAACCGAACGCCGCATGGGAGCTAAACTGGCGCAGGAATATCTGGAAAACGTCACCCCCCGGGAAGAATATGAAATACTGGAAATGAATAAAATTTCCGGCTTTGTCGACCGGGCAAAAGGATTGGGACGCCCTACCAAAAAAGACAGGCGCGAGCTGGAACAGTTTACCGGCGACGACGACGATTTCGACTTTGATTTTGATTTTGATTCGGAAGAAGAGTAGCCGCTGTTCACTGTTCCGAATCCGCAGGATAAACAATTCCCAACCGGCAACGAACTTCATCTGTTATTTCCAATACGGCAAGCGAATTTTCATGCGAGTTTATCGCCGATTCGCGCCGGCCCGACAGGATAAGATTTATAAACTCGGCCACCTCGTAATAGTATTCGTCTTTATCGGTAAGGGCGCTGATGTCTTGTGCCGCCGCTTGCGCGCCTTTTCCGGAAGACGCCTGTAAACGGGGCGTAAAAAGAACCTGTTGGATGATATTGATACGGTCTAAGGTTATATTTCCCGCTTCGCCCTGTATTTCGGCCGGCAAAGCCGAATTGGCTATCTTGGAGTAGAGTACCGTAGCGTTCATGCCGTGATACGTAAAATTTACGGCGCCCTGCCCGTCTGCGCCCGACGAAAGGACAACGCCCGAAGCGTCTATCTTTTGAGGACGGCCAAACAATACCACCATCGGGTAAATGGTATAAACGCCAATATCCATTATGGCTCCGTTTGAATATGCCGGCTTGAAAGCATTCAGCGTTATGCCCTCTTTAAACTTGTCGTAACGGGAAGAATACTGGCAGAAAGAGGCAAAGTAACGACGAACGACGCCTATCCTCCGGAGATTTTCGCGCACAGCCAGAAAGTTGGGCGTTAACGTCGGCTTCATGGCTTCCATCAGGGTTACCTTATACTTTTGCGAGGCCGCTATCATCTCCCTGGCCTCTTTTGCATTCGAGGCCAGGGGCTTTTCGCAAAGCACATGTTTGCCGTATTGCATGCACAGGATGCTTTGCGAAGCGTGCAAAAAGTTTGGCGAAGCGATGTAAACGGCGTCTGTCAAGGGGCTTCCGGCCATTTCTTCGAGCGAGGTAAACGTATGAGGTATTTGATGTTTGGCGGCAAAAGCGGCGGCCGTTTCCTGCGCGCGCGAACAGACGGCCGTTACCTCAAAACGTTCGTCCTGCCTGGCTCCGGCTATGACCCAATCGGTAATAAAGTTTGTACCTACAATTCCAAAGCGTATTTTTTTCATGTCTCCCGTCTGTTTCTTTTCTTTTGTTTTGTTTTTATATTGTTTTTGCACGCAAAAGCGGCGTACCGTTTTCCATGCACAGTTCGGGCACGACCGGCGCGCTATTTAACGTCAGGCAATAGTCTGCCGATCCTTCCAGGTTATTAGCCCTCAGGCGGGGCAGGTGGTCTGTCTGTTCCATATAGTTTCTCAGGTCCCGCTTGCGGGCGTTCCACATATCCAGGGCTATTCGCGCGGCGTCGCTTGCCGGTTGGTATTGGCCTGTCCGGAGCAGGACGTCGGTCAGGGCGCCGCCGTAGAGGGTATCTTCTATATTCACCCTGTCTTGCCAGCCCGCAGCCAGCGCTATTACATCCCGCCGGTATTGCAGGCAATAATCGGCTACCGCCTGCAGGTTGATAAACCCGCCCGTTACAACGCGGAAGGCTTCCCGGGCTACGGTAATCGCTTTCGTTCCGTTGGTGGTGGTGAATACAAGGTCTTTTCCCATGACCCTTTCCGGCGTATAATCGAAGGGCGAATTGCCAAAATCGGCAAAATCGCACCGTTTTACATTCCGTTCAGCGCCAACCAGCCAGCCTTCGCGCTTATATGCCCGGGCTTCTTCTACGGTGGCTACGGGACGAATGCTGCAGGCTCCATGGCCAAAGGCCGTTATAAGGGTAGTAGTAGCGCGAAATATATCGGCTACTACTACTATACATTCGGGATTATGATAGGCCGGGTACAGGGCCGGCGAAAAACAAACGTCTACTTTCATTTCCTGAAGGGGCCTTTTACTACGCGGGCTTTCAAACGTTTGTTGCGGATTTGGATAAGCAGGTCGGTTTCCGCGGCGGCAAAGGCCGGCTTTACGTAGCCTAATCCGATTCCTTTTTTCAGGAGAGGCGAGAGCGTGCCCGATGTAACCGTTCCAATTGCGTTTCCGTCTGTATCCGTTATTTCGTAGCCGTGGCGGGGGATACCTTTATCTATCATTTCAAAGGGGATCAACTTGCGGGCGACGCCTTCTTTTTTCTGCCGTTCCAGTTCGGGACGGTTCACAAAGTTCTTGCCCTCCGTAAATTTGGTAATCCAGCCCAGGTTGGCTTCGATGGGCGAGGTAGTATCGTCCAGGTCGTTTCCATAGAGGCAAAAGCCCATTTCCAGGCGAAGCGTGTCGCGCGCGCCGAGGCCAATGGGTTTTATGCCTTCGGGCTTGCCGGCCCGAAAGATGGCGTTCCAGATGGTCAGGGCGTCGGCGGGATAGAAATACAGTTCAAATCCTCCTGCGCCGGTGTATCCCGTATTAGATATAAGTACGTTTTTGCATCCGGCCACTTCGCCCGTGGCAAAGGCGTAGTAGGGAATAGCCGAGAGGTCGAGAGGGGTGAGGCGCTGGAGTATCTCCTTCGCTTTAGGCCCTTGCACGGCTACCTGCGCCATCTGGTCTGACGAGTTTTCCAGTTCGGCGCCCGCCTCGTTATGGCTTACGCACCAGTCCCAGTCTTTCTGAATATTCCCGGCATTTACCACCAGCAGATATTTTTCCGGTTCGTAATAATAAACAAGCAGATCGTCTACTATGCCGCCTTTGTCGTTTGGAAAGCAGGTATACTGCGCTTTTCCTACGGTAAGCGCGGCTACGTTGTTCGAGGTAACATGCTGAAGAAATTCCAGCGCGTTGGGCCCTTTTACCCAGAACTCGCCCATGTGCGATACGTCGAACACGCCCGCCGCCTTGCATACGGTAAGGTGTTCGTCTATAATACCGGAATACTCTACGGGCATATTGTATCCGGCAAATTCATGCATTTTGGCGCCCAGCGCAATGTGCAGGTCTGTAAATGGCGTTGTCTTTTCCATGTCGTTGTTTTCGTTTAAGCTTGTTTTGTTAGTAATTCTATTATTTTGACAATTGTTTCCATACTTTTCTGAAGCGATTTTACCGGCAGAAATTCATACCGGCCGTGAAAATTTAATCCCCCGGCAAAGATATTGGGGCAAGGCAACCCCATAAAGGAGAGGCGCGCGCCGTCTGTTCCGCCGCGGACAGGCTTTACAAGCGGTTTTACGCCAACCGCTTCCATTGCCCGAAAAGCCAGGTCTACAATATGCATGCAGGGTTCTATCCTTTCGCGCATATTGTAATACTGGTCGCGCATTTCCAGCCGGGCGACGCCGGGATGTTTTTCGTTCATCCGGTCGGTAAGCGCTTGCAGCATCTGTTTTTTCTGTTCAAACAGCTTGCGGTCGTGATCCCGGACAATGTAAGAAAGAACGGCCTCCTCTACCGTGCCGTTCATAGCCGTGAGATGAAAAAAGCCCTCGTAATTTTCGGTATGTTCGGGGCGTTTTATCACGGGAAGCCACGAAGCAAATTCAACGGCCAGCAGCGCCGCGTTTATCATCTTTCCTTTGGCCGATCCGGGATGTACGTTGAGGCCTTTCAAACAGATTTTGGCTGCGGCGGCGTTAAAGTTTTCGTACTCCAGTTCGCCCGCCTGCCCTCCGTCTACGGTGTACGCCCATTGGCAGCCAAATTTCTCCACGTCAAAATGGTCGGCCCCCCGCCCTATTTCTTCGTCGGGCGTAAAGGCAATCCGTACTTTGCCATGCTCCACTTCCGGATGCTCCGTTAAATACTGCATGGCCGATAGAATGGCGGCAATCCCGGCCTTGTCGTCCGCGCCGAGCAGGGTAGATCCGTCTGTTACAATTATATCCTGTCCGATATAATCGTTTAATTCGGGAAACATGTCGGGCGAGAGCGTTGCGCCGCTTTCTTCGGATAAAACGACGGCGCCTCCGCCGTAAGCCGTCACCACCCGCGGCTTAACATGTTGGCCCGACAAATCCGGACTGGTATCCAAGTGCGCAATGAAACCGATTACCGGCGTTTTTTTCTTGGTATTAGCCGGAAGCGTAGCCATCAGGTAGCCGTTGTCGTCTACCGTTACGTCTTCCAAGCCTGTTTGTTTCAATTCCTTCGCAATTTCTTCGCCCAACAGGCGCTGGCCGGGGGAGCTTGGCGTTTGCCCCGACGTTTCGCTCGATTGCGTGTCGTAAGAAACATATTTCAGAAACCTTTCTACTACGTTCATCTCTATCTTATCTATCTTATCTATCTTATCTATTTAAAAAAAACGGGTCGTATTGCCTTCGGAGAAGCCGGAAGCGGAAAACGGAAAGCGGAAACTTCCGTCGGGAACTCCCGATTTGTTCCCTGAAACTTCGGGCTGAAACGTTCTAATTTGATTAAATAACATTGTTTTTTTATTGACTCAGGTAACAAAGGTAAACCATTCCGCTTACATATCGCTTACTGAATTGAAAATTGAGAATGGAGAATGGAGAATTAAAATAAATCGAACGAAAAAAAATGCTGCTACTGAGGTTGTTTTTGTTTTTTTGAATTAGGTGGAAATGAGGTTTCTTTTCGACAAAACACGAGAATTGTGTTTGAAAAAATTCGCGCCTTTTGCACAACCTGGCTTATAATCCGTATAAGCCCTCTCCGGACGTCAACGGTATTATTTCAGTATAACCTTCTGCGTCCGACATACCAAGTATTACGCATGTAATGATCAACACGCCAACGTTTACTTCTGTTTTCATTTCTTTTCATTTTTAAATTAAGGAGGCGTCTGGAAATAAATTTGTATGATTTATTTCCAGACGCCTCCTAAGTCAACATTGTTGCCGGTTTCGCCTCCGGTCTCAAGGGTTTTGAGACCGGAAGGCGAAGGTTTTTATTTCAGTATAACCTTTTGCGTCCAGCCTGAGCTGCCTGCGACTATCAGTACGCCTTTTGGAAGGTGGCTGATATGGCAGTTTGCTTCACCCGGAGCTTTGTTTGCGCTGTATAGCAGGGCGCCGCTCGCGGAGTAAACGTATACCTGTTCGGACGCCGGAGAGGTTATGACGAGGACGCCGTTGGCGACGGTTGCTTGCGCCTGCCGCGAGGCGATGGCTTCGACGCCGACGCCGGCGCCGTTGCGGGTTGTTACCGTCACGCTTATCTCATCGTGGCTTATCACGGTGTTGTTGGCGAAGGTAAATTCAAGGTCGCGTATCTTGACTTCGTATTCTCCCTCAGGGGCGGTTTCGTCAGCCGTGTAGGCTATCTTTACCACTTTCTGATATGTCGCGCCGGCTGCGCGGAGCGTCTTGGGAGTGATGGTAAATAACCATGTGCTGGATGATACAGCCGTGACGGACAGGTCGTAGAGCGAGGCCAGCGGCTCAAGGAGCGCGGTGTTCGCAAGGTCGAGGTTCAGTCCGTAGGGCAGGACGACGTAGAACGTCCCGCTGAAGTCTGCGTCCGCAGGCAATTCAAGGCCCAGCACGATATGACCCGGCTGCTCGCCGGTCGGCGGATTAGGCTCGACTGTCACACCCTGCGGCGTTACGGTAACTGTGCACTCATCCGTGCGGTTGCCGTATACGGTAGCGACGGCGATCGTGGCCGTGCCTGCGGAAACTGCCGTCACAAGGCCTGTGGCCGATACGGTAGCAACCTGCGGGGCGGATGACGCCCAGGTCACAGCCTTGCCGGTCGCGTTAGCCGGCAGGACGGTAGCCGTGAGTTGCCGCGTGTCGCCCGACGCGAGTTGGAGGGAAGTTTGATTTAACGCGACGGAGGT
>JAIRYL010000024.1 GCA_031267775.1 Tannerellaceae bacterium | reverse complement strand
GTTTTTCATAACATATTCGACCATATCATCAAATGCTGCGGCATATCCCCTTGTTTCGGTGTGTTCCTTTTCCAAAACCAAATTGTTTGTTCCCACATATTTTAATATGCGGACAGGTTTTGCGTTCAGATAATCGAACAGAGAAAAGTCGTTTGCAAACAGAATTGCGCCGAGGTTGGTAATATCCCACCTGTCATCATCCTGAACGATAATATGATAACTCTCCAAATTTGAAAGAATTAAATCGGTTGCTTTAGGCATATTTTTATCCAGCAATTCATAAAAACGTTTATAATCCAACCAATTCAGGACTTCGTCCGCCGGAAGATTTTTCTTTGCAATCTGAAATTCGTATGGGATACCGTGTGCTGCGGAAATCATGAATTTTACCGCTTCTTTAGACATCTTTACCTTTTGTCCCGCCGAGCGGTGATAACTGTCATAAATCGTTTTCCCACGAAGAGAAACCGGTTTTTCCGTTTGTTCGGGAATATAAATAAACAACAGTGCATTACCGTCGTATTTAATCGTATTATGCTGAATTTGTATGGATTGTGATAGACTATTCAAGGCAATATTGCCCAATTTCTTGACAATCTCATCGCTTTGTTCCCTCGTTACGGAAAAGAGCGAGGCGTCGTCGTTCACGCCGAAAACAAGAAAACCGCCGCCTTCCTGATTGGAAAAGGCGCATAAATGCTGAGCCAGCCTGTCGATTTTGGGTGACAAACCGCTTTTCCAGTCTATATCATTCAATTCCGAAGGGATTGGATACAGACTGTTTTTCAAACATTTAATCGCCTTTTCCTGCCAATTCACTTTTTTGAAAATTTATCCGCAAAGGTACGTTTTTCTCCGCAAACTGCCAAAAAAACTTAAACGCCGGAAACGAAAAAGTCCCTATTTCCGCGCCGGTTTACGGTCGGATTCGGTCATTCTTTCAAACTACCCCCCAGTCGCTACGCTTCACTGGGGGTTATTAAAATTTTTCCCTGCGGGACAGAAAAACCATTACATATTATTTATTTCATGTTACTAAACCGGGTTTGAAAAAGCGCCTGCGTTAAATGAATTTAATTCCAATACCCGGATATAATTGTCTGCGGATGCAGAAAAGAAATGGCAAGCAACGTCGATTAAACGTTTTGCTTTTCTACAGAGGCTTCAATCATTCGGTATCAATAGATTCCCCCTTTATACATGTCTTCAAAACTGGATTGGGCAACGGGTTGTTCGCCTTCGGGATGCAGTTCGCCCGCCGTTTTTATATCGGCTGCCGCCCCTTCTTTATCCCCTTTTAATTCTTTGGCTTTGGCTCGTCCCATGTATGCTTTGGCAAAGTCGGGTTTGAGTTCAATAGCGTCGTCAAAGCATTTAATAGCGTCGTCCGGATTCCCTGTATTAATCAATAAAGCGCCTAAAAGCATAAAAGCGTCTGTGTTGAATGGATTTAATTCTAACACCCGGTTGTAATTGTCTGCGGCTGCAGAAAGATCGGCTAACTTTTCGCGTATTCGTCCTTTCAACAGATAAGCCGATTCTTCGTCAGGCGCTAATTCAATAGCCTTTTCTATATCGGGCAGCGCTTCGGCGGGTCGGTTTGCTTCAAGTAAAATTTCGGAACGCAGTAAATAAGCGTCTGTAAAATCGTCTTTGAGCGTAATCGCTTTTGTTAAATCTTCGATAGCCCCCGCTACATCATGGGTTATCTTTCTGGACTTTCCCAGCAGAAACCAGGCAAGAGGATTGTTTGCTTCCAGCTCGATAATCTTTTGGCAATCCGCTATTGCCTCCTCTCCCCTTTCCATTAATAAAAGAATATTGGCGCGGGTGAGGTAAGGAACTGTATTGTCGGGTTTGAGGCTCGCCATACGATTCGTCACTTCCAGCGCCTCTTCAAACGCATGGCTATTATGGTAAGCAATAACCAGGTAGTTCATCGTTTCAAAATCATCCTGAATATGCAGCGCTTCGGTAAAGCATTTGATAGCATACGGAAATTGTCCGATTCGCTGGGCGCGGATACCGTCGTATTTAAAAATATCGAAATTCTTTTTATCGTTCTTAGAAACCGTACCGGGCGTTTCTTCCGCCTTAGGAGATGAAAATAACGATTTGAAAAAGTTTCCCATGGTTATGTTTATTTTATTAATGGAGCAAAAATAAAGCAATTTCTTTATCTTTGTGCGTTTTTACCGTATGAAAATGAGCGAGCGCCCCGTTAAGATTCCTTCTCCCGTATTGTCTCTGGTACCTGTTCTGGTATTGGCAGGACTGTTTTTTATTACCATAAAGATATTTGGCGGCGAGGCGCTGGAAGGCGGAAGCCAGATTGTATTACTGACTGCTACGGCTGTATCTTGCACCATCGCTATCGGATACTGCAAGGTAAAGTGGAAAACAATAGAAATGGCGATAACCCATAATATCGCAGGCATAGCTGTCGCCCTTTTTATACTGCTGCTTATTGGCGCCCTGTCCGGCAGTTGGATAATCAGCGGTATTGTGCCTACCCTGATCTATTATGGAATGCAGATTATTCATCCCAGCTTTTTCCTGGCGTCTACCTGTATTATCTGCTCCATCGTTTCGGTAATGACCGGCAGCTCGTGGACAACGATTGCTACCATCGGTATAGCCTTGTTGGGGATAGGACAGGCGCAGGGTTTTCCCGACGCATGGATTGCCGGAGCCATCATTTCGGGCGCTTATTTTGGCGATAAAGTTTCTCCTCTGTCCGATACCACTATTTTAGCGTCGTCGGTAACAGACGTTCCTTTGTTTACGCATATCCGTTATATGATGGTTACCACCATTCCATCCATAGTTATTACGATTGTTATTTTTACGATGGCAGGATTCTCGCATGAGCCGGCCACCACCGGTCAGATTGCAACCTATTCGGCGTCGTTGAAAGAAACGTTTAATCTTTCGCCCTGGTTACTGATTGTACCGGCAGTAACAGCTATATTAATAGCGAAGAAAGCCCCGTCTGTTATTACGTTATTTCTTGCGGCCGCTTTGGCCGGTATTTTTGCCTTATTCTTCCAGCCGGATATTTTACAGGAAATAGCGGGAACGGAAGCGCAGGGCGCCCCGGCTAAATTTAAAGGACTGTTGATTACTTTTTATGGAAGTACGCAAATTGAGACGGGTAATCCCGAATTAAACGATTTGGTATCGACAAGCGGGATGGGCGGCATGCTGAATACGATCTGGCTGATTATTTGCGCCATGAGTTTTGGCGGAGCCATGACGGCAAGCGGCATGCTGGGGAGTATTACCTCCGTATTTCTTCGTTTTATGAAACGCCGCGTCGATATGGTAACCTCCACCATTGTATCCGGAATCTTTTTGAACATTACAACCGCCGACCAGTATATTTCCATCATATTAACGGGGAATATGTTTAAAAATATATATAAGCAGAAAGGATACGAGAACCGTTTGTTGAGTCGTACCACCGAAGACGGCGTAACGGTAACATCGCCGCTCGTCCCCTGGAATACATGCGGCATGACGCAAGCGACTATTCTTGGCGTTTCTACGCTTGCTTATCTGCCTTATTGCTTTTTTAACCTGATCAGTCCGCTGATGAGCATAATCGTTGCCGCTTCAGGCTACAAAATATACCACGCAAAAAATGAAGAAGATAAAGATATCGCTACTGGGTAAAGTTATCATGGCTATTGCCGCCGGTATGCTGTTTGGCCAGTTCCTGCCAGTTCCGGTCGCGCGCATTTTCGTTACGTTTAATTCACTGTTCGGCAATTTTCTTTCGTTCGCCATACCGCTCATCATTTTAGGGCTTGTAGCGCCGGCCATTGGCGAATTGGGGAAAGGAGCCGGAAAGCTACTGGCCATAACTACGCTGATTGCTTATGCGTCTACATTGTTTTCCAGCTTCTTCACCTATCTGAGCGGCGCGTCGATATTCCCGCATCTACTGTCTGTCGACGCAGAATTGACGGCCATAGATAATCCCGAAGACTTTATGCTCACTACTTATTTTGCCATAGAAATGCCTCCTTTAATGGATATTATGACGGCCTTGCTGCTTTCTTTTGTACTGGGATTAGGTATCTCAAACATAGCCGGAACCAGCCTGCGCAACTTCTTTATCGATTTCAGGAGTATTGTAACGAAGCTGATAGAAGTGGTAATCATCCCCCTTTTGCCGCTGCATATATTCGGCATCTTCTTAAATATGGCCGTCAGCGGACATGTGATGGGGATTATCGGTATGTTTCTGAAGGTAATCGTCGTAATATTTGTATTGCATATCGTATTATTGCTGACGCAATTTATTATAGCGGGAAGCATTGGCGGGAAAAACCCGTTCCGGTTGCTGAGGAATATGCTTCCAGCCTATGCAACGGCGCTGGGTACGCAATCTTCGGCGGCAACTATTCCCGTAACCCTGAAACAAACGCTGACAAATGGCGTTAGCCGGAATATTGCCGTATTTGTAATCCCCCTCTGCGCAACCATCCATCTATCGGGAAGCGCCATGAAGATTGTAGCCTGCGCCATGGCCATCATGTATATGGCGGGCGAACCGGTAACCCTGTCTGTTTATACCGGATTTATCATGATGCTTGGCATCGCTATGGTGGCGGCGCCCGGCGTTCCGGGAGGAGCGATTATGGCGGCGCTGGGACTGCTTCAAAGCATGCTTGGCTTTAATGATACGCTTCAGGCGCTAATGATCGCTCTGTATATTGCCATGGACAGTTTCGGCACAGCCTGTAACGTAACGGGCGACGGAGCGATTGCGGTAATAATGGATAAGATTGCCGGAAAAGAGTTGCCGTCGGCGAACTAAGGAGGCGTCTGGAAGATATTGAAATGTTACATGCGTTCTGAAATTTGGCATGCAACAGGGAAGGGGTTTTCCATATACGGCAAAAAGGAAGAGGTAAACGGTTCTTTTGCGCCAGATTCGGCCGAAAACATACAGGAAGTTTTTTTTATTTCCCGTATGTCTTTTTTCATCACGTGCGTGTTTTTTTTCACCCGTATGTTTGTTTCGTTTATTTAACAAATACCTTCTGCGTCAGATACTCCTCGCCTATTTTTGCTTTTACGATATAAGCCTGTTGACCGTCTGCCGGGATGCGGAAGTAGTCGGAGCGGGTTACGCTGCCGTATACCAAAGCGCCCGTAGCGTTATACACCTGTAAACTGGCGGCGGGAGAAGGCGTTTGTACATAAATATAGCCATCCCTTGAAGATACGTTGAAGCCCGACAAGCCAGGTTCTTCATTGCTTACGCCTATGCCTGTCCAGGCGGTTCGCAGACTGAAACGGTCGTTCAGTTCAATAGCCTTTTCGCCCGCTTTTTTGGTTACCGTGAAGGTATACGCCGGAGTCTTTTGCAAGTCGGTTTCTTTGTCGTTCAGGGCATGGTCTATCAGGTAGACGTTGTGGCCGAAGGTGGGCATGCCGCTAAATTCCAG
>JAIRYL010000011.1 GCA_031267775.1 Tannerellaceae bacterium | reverse complement strand
AAAATAAGACTTTGTACTTGCGGGATAAATTCCGTTACAAACGTTTTTTGAGGATTATGTTTCGCGAATTACCCTATCAGGGCGTCGGGATACGTCTACATTTGCATCAAATGAATTGTAATAAATTGTTAACAATGTTTCTGATACAAATTTACTGTTTAAAAATTATCTATTAATCTTTTGTAATATGGGAAAGCTTATAAAAAAGAAAGATGATCGAATGGGATTTTTTATTTTATTGTTTGCCACATTATCATTGCACGTATTTGCAAATAAAACCATTGAAAACGCGGCGAGTCATTCGTTGACAACTAACGAAGATGCGACGAGCCTTTACGACGTTGCCCAGCAGCAGAGAATAACCGTAACGGGAAAGGTTACAGATTTGAACGACGTCATTCCCGGCGCCAACGTAATGGAAAAAGGTACGACAAATGGCGTTGTCACTGATATGAACGGCATGTATACGATTCATGTAACGAATGAAAATGCAACGCTTGTTATTTCGTTTATAGGATATGTCAGTAAGGAGATAGCTGTTGATAATCAAAAAGTTATTGATGTGTCTTTAGCTGAAGACGCCCAAAACCTGGAAGAGGTAGTGGTAGTTGGGTACGGCGTTCAGAAGAAAAGGGATTTGACCGGCGCCGTCTCGCAAGTTAAAGCGACGTCTTTGGAAAAAGAACGCCCGGCAACGATACAAGACGTTCTCAGGGCGAATGTTCCCGGATTAAACATCGGGTTTAGCAATACCGCCAAAGGCGGAGGCAGTTTGGAAATACGCGGAAAGCGTTCCATAAAAGCAAGTAATGAACCCTTGCTCGTTGTAGACGGAATTATTTTCTATGGTAGCTTGGAGGAACTGAATCCTGCCGACGTGGAGCAAATCGATATACTCAAAGACGCCAGTTCGGCGGCTGTTTACGGCGCTAAATCAGCCGCAGGGGTCATCCTGATTACGACAAAGAAGGGAGTGAACGATAAACCAACCGTTCAGTTTAGCGCCAATCTTGGGGTAGCCACGCTGAGCAAAAAAGAGCAAGTATATAGCCCCGAAGAATACTTGGCCTGGCGCGAAGATGTGCAGGAAAGCATTTTTGCAGATCATAAACCGGGAGAATTTTCCAACCCCAATCGCCTTCCTGCCGGCGTAAGCCTTGAGGATTGGATTTCGTACCGGCCTACAACCGGTAATTACGAGTATGACTGGCTGGTACGCTTAGGACTGTTTGAACCTGAATTAGCTAATTATTTTGCCGGAAATACATTTGACTGGTATGACGAAACGTATCAGACCGGTATACGGCAAAATTACAATGTGAATATCTCGGGTAAAAAAGAAAAAGTAAACTATTTCTGGTCATTAGGATATATGAATAATGACGGGATTGTTATGGATGATGGATTTAAAACCTACAGAAGCCGCCTGAAACTTGACTTTGAAATCAACAAATGGCTGTCTGCCGGGGTAAATGTGCAATATTCAAACCGGGATGAAAGCGCTATTCCACGGAGCGTCAATCAGATATGGGCAAATACGCCCTATTCTACTCCATCCGATTTAGAGGGTAAACCCATGCTTTATCCAACAGGAATAGACAATGCCGGTTCTATCAATTCCGGATACAATAATTCGTTTATTAACCGCTCCGCCATTCGCAATTCCTTTACAGGAACGATGTTTGCTAAAGTCAATTTACCTTTCCATATCTCTTATCAAATGAATTTTTCTCCCCGTATGCTATTGTATAATTACAGGAATCATCGCTCGTCGCAGCATCCTGTCTGGGCTGCATTTGGCGGAGACGCCGAACGGAGTAATACCCTTTCTTACAGTTGGCAGGTTGATAATTTGATTAAATGGGAACAAACCTTTAATCGCAAACACCAGGTTGAACTAACTTTACTTCAAAACGCCGAAGAAAATCAGGTTTGGCAGGAAACGCAAACCAACCGGCAGTTTATACCCAATGACGTGCTGGGCTATAACAGGATGCAATCCGGAACTTCCCCCGCTATTAGCTCGAATGATACCCGGAACACAGGAGACGCTTTGATGGCGCGTTTGTTTTATTCATTTGACAAAAAATACATGCTGACAACCTCTGTGAGAAGAGACGGCTATTCTGCTTTCGGGATGTCTAACCCGCGTGCAACATTCCCCTCTGTTGCCTTGGGATGGGTTTTTACGGAAGAACCTTTCTTTACGTTTGCGCCCATGGATTTCGGTAAGCTGCGCTTGTCGTGGGGTAAAAACGGAAACAGGGATATTGGTATGTATGCCGCCCTGTCTGAAATATCTACCGGTATGTATATCTACCAGGATGATTCCGGCAAGATTAACTTGGCTAATCAGGTATATGTGAATACAATGGAAAACAAAGATCTGAAATGGGAAACAACGGCCTCCTATAATTTCGGCTTGGATTACTCATTCCTGAACAGCCGGATTTCGGGCAGTATTGATGCGTACAAGATGGTTACTACCGATTTACTTATCGACCGAAGTCTGACGCAGGCTATTGGCTTCAGTCAGGTATCTGCCAATTTGGGAGAAGTGCAAAATACCGGTTTTGAAATTGCCATTAATACGGTAAACATTAAAAACGATAACTTCCAGTGGAATAGCACGCTGAGTTTCTCGTTGAACAGAAATCAAATTAATCATCTATATTATGAGAAGGAAGACGTTCTGGATGCAAACGGCCATATTATAGGGAGTAAGGAAAAAGACGACGTAAAGAATGAATGGTTTATCGGACATGATATAAACTCGATATGGACCTATCATGTTACAGGCGTTTGGCAAGAGAATGAAAAAGAGTTAGCCGCAGCATACGGACAACGTCCCGGAGACGTCAAAATTAAGGATGTGGATGGGAATAAGTATTATGACAATAGCGATAAGGAGTTCTTAGGATATACCTCTCCCCGTTTCAGATGGACTTTCAGAAATGAATTTACATTCCTCAAAGATTGGACTGCTTCTTTTATGATGTATTCATACTGGGGACATAAAGCGCCTTTCCAGCGGGCCAAATTCTTTGAGGCCGGAACGCTTACAAAGACTAACTACTTCAAAATCCCTTATTGGACAGCCGAGAATCCTACAAACGATTATGCCCGCCTGTATTCCGACGATAAGAATATTGGCGCTAATTTCTACCGCGACCTCTCTTTTATCCGTTTGGATAATATTTCTTTAAGCTATGCTGTTCCTAAACCGCTGTTGAATAAACTGGGAATTGCCAATATGAATCTGTCGGTTTCAGTGAAAAATGTTGGTTTCTGGGCGCCTCGCTGGGAATTTTACGACCCCGAAGCTTTCAATCCCGCTTCTCCCGATGAAGTGAGCAGTTCAAGCAGGGTATACTCTTTCGGTATTAACTTTACATTGTGATGTTTAATAAAAACTAACTATACATTTCATTATGAAAAAAATATATCTAATTCTTATATCGTCGATTTTATTGACAGGATGTAAAGAATCCTGGCTGAATCCGGATCCTCTGTCTTTTTATTCACCCAGTAATACATTGGTAGATAAAGAGGGTATGTTGAGCGCTTTGACCTCATGCGATCGATTATTGAGGGAAGAATTTGTAGGACAGCATTGTCCGTTGCTGACTGCTATGATCTTCTCCGAACAATGCGTGCTGGGCACAACCGATATTTCAGGTCCTGCCCAGAATATGGATGAAAAGATTCTTCCAAACGCCAACAATGACTGGGATCAAACCAATCGTGTCTTTTGGTACTGGAAAAACGATCTGCTGGGCATACGGTATGCCAATACCGTGATAACGCGTATCGACGACGCTATTTACAGTTCCGAAGACGAGAAAAACAATATTCTTGGTATGGCGCTAT
Organism: Tannerellaceae bacterium; assembly: GCA_031267775.1. GTDB lineage: Bacteria > Bacteroidota > Bacteroidia > Bacteroidales > Tannerellaceae > DFXE01. The sequence continues at coordinate 3,265 of JAIRYL010000011.1, read as the reverse complement.
GGCATAGAGCCTTCAGATACTATCGTCTTTGTATGTCGTTTAATGATTTACCGGCGGTCTTTACCGAAATTTATTCGCCTGTAACTAACTTATATTCTGTTGAAAGAGATGTGATCCTCAAAAGGTTAAAGTCTGATATGGAAATGGCTGCCAGGTATGTATCCGACGCCAACAATAGAGGACAGGTATCCAAAGGGGCTTGCTATCATCTTTTAGCTAAGATTTGTCTTACGTTAGGCGATTTCGACGACGCCATTAAAGCGGCTGACGCTGTGATTAATTCGGGACAATACGCATTGATGCAAACTCGTTTTGGCGTGGACGCTGCCGATGCGTCAAAGAATGTGCTTTGGGATCTTCACCGTCCTTTAAATAAGAATCATCCGGACAATAAGGAGGTGATACTGGCTACGTTAGACCGGTACGAATACCAGATAGCCAAACCCTCGTCGGTAACCCTCTTTATGCGTAATTTCGTTCCTTTCTGGGCTAATACGACAAACCGCATACAGACTCCCGACGGGCAACCGGGTATGTCGGATAGACGGTTGGATCCTCCCGAATTGGACTATAACAGAATATATGGACGCGGAATAGGCCGTTGCCGCTTAACCTGGTATAGCTCAAACGAAGTTTGGAACGATACCAACGATTTGAGGCATGCGCCCGGAAACTGGATGCGGATGGAAGATTTAGTCTATAACAATCCTGACTTGCAAAATACGCCCTATTATCATCAACCTGTCAGATTATGGGGCGACAACAATCAGCTACTTTGTATAGACACGCTAAGGAATTGGGGAGAATGGGCGCATTATAAAGTGTATATAGAAGACCCCGACGCCGTATCGGCAGCTCAATATAACGGCGGACCAGCCGATATGTATATCATACGTTTGGCCGAAACTTATTTATTGCGCGCAGAGGCCTGTTTGTGGAAAGATGATCCGGCTTCGGCCGCTAAGGATATCAACGCCGTACGGACGCGGGCAGGGGCTGCCCCTTTACATGCGGGCGAGGTTACTATGGAGACTTTGATGGATGAAAGAACGAGGGAGCTTTTGTATGAAGAAAACAGAAAAGTTGAACTCACGCGGGTGGCTCTCCTGTATGCAAGAACGGGAAAAGCGGATTATAAAGGTCGTTCGTATAATCTGGCTAATCTGTCAACAGATAATTACTTCTACAACCGTATCATGGATAGAGGTAATTTTTACAACAAAGGCGTGAAAATATTGAATGGCGCCGAGTACAAGATTAGTCCATATCATATCTGGTGGCCTGTTCCTCAAAATGATATCGACGGTAATTCTTCCGGCAGGATTAACCAAAATGAAGGTTATACCGGTTTTGAATTGAATGTAAAACCTTTGTCGGAAATCCCCGAATCGGGCATATCCACGCAAGAATAAAGCAACTATATTATAAAACATCATGATAGATCGCAGAACATTTCTTAAAAGCGGAACAATTGCCGGATTGGGGCTGTTTGTTCCGAACAGGTCGTATGGATTATCCGCCGGAACGGAGGATGCAGAAGAGGGGCTAAGGGTGGGTATTATTGGCCTGGATACCTCGCACAGTACGGCTTTTGCCAAATTGCTCAACAGTCAAACTTCAGTATATGGCGGATACAAGGTAGTAGCTGCTTATCCATTAGGAAGTAAAGACATTGAATCAAGCGTAAGACGTATCCCCGGATATACGGATGAGGTTCGTAAATCAGGCGTCGAGATTGTTTCTTCCATACAAGACTTATTAAAAAAGGCGGATGTTGTATTGCTGGAGACAAACGATGGACGCCTCCATCTCGAACAAGCGTTAGAAGTCTTTAAAGCAGGAAAAACGGTCTTTATCGATAAGCCTGTAGCGGCGTCGCTATCAGACGTCCTGGCAATATACCAGGCTGCAGAGAAATATAAGGTTCCTGTTTTCTCGGCCTCGTCGCTCAGGTATATGTCCAATATGGATGATATCTTAAAGAACAAGAGCGCCGGAAGGGTATTAGGGGCTGAAACATTCAGTCCCTGCACGCTGGAAGCTACTCATCCCGACTTTTTCTGGTATGGCATACATGGCGTGGAAGCTTTATACACGGTTATGGGTACGGGTTGTAAAACCGTATCGCGTATCCATACGCCGGATACCGATGTGGCGACCGGCGTTTGGGAAGATAACCGTATCGGCGCTTTCCGGGGATTGCGTGCAGGTAAAACCGGTTATGGCGGATATGTGTTTGGCGATAAAGCTATTAAACTGCTTGGCGACTATAATGGCTATGCGCCTCTATTGGCGGATATTATCAGGTTTTTCCAAACAAACGTACCCCCTGTTACATCCGCAGAGACAATTGAAATATTCACCTTTATGGAGGCGGCGCATGAAAGTACTCGCCGGAATGGCGCATCTGTCGCCCTGGCCGAAGTTCGCGCTAAAGCGCTTTCCGAAGTAAAACTATACTAGCAATCAAGCAGACTGCCCTGCCGGATACCCGGCAGGGAAAATCCGCCTTGCACACGGCTTTGTAAAATCTATCCCAATCGCGCTGAAGGGATATTTTTCAGACGCCTCCTTAGGATTATGCTTTCTTAAAGTATTTATAATATATCCTTCTGCAATTTTCTTTTCCAATCAATCGTATAATAAACCACTTATTGGCATTAATAATTATTTGGAACAAGGACATCTCGGACAAATCATTTTTTATCATGCGGAGATACCTCTCATGGTCTATAACAGGCATAGGAGCATGGTCTATGCAAAAATCACCTTCTGCCGCTTTTATCACTTGTTGTTTGCTCCTGCGAACATATATCATAATATTCTGGCGATGAAACCCTAACATATCCATATTCAGGGTAAACGCATCTGCATTTTGTTGCATATCAACGCAGGAGGCGTCTGATTTTCACACATAAAAAGTCCTTCCTTTGGGCGCGTCCCCCCTCCCTTCGGTCGGGCGGTCGGGCTTTCCGCTGCAAGTCCTCGCTCGCTGCGCTCCCTCCGGGCTATCCGCTCCTATCCCTCGCGCGTCGCTCCGCTCCAAGGCTCGCGCGTCGCGCTTCGCCTGTACAGGCAAACTTCCACAGGGCATGATCAAGTATCAGGTCTGTAAGATTGTTGATGTTTTCAAACTTTTCGTCCGTCAATCCGCGCCACCGGCGGATATACTTCCTCATGCTTTCATCTACTTCATTCATAGCGTAATTTTTCAAGGATTAATAAATCAATTTTATTGAAAAGACTGTATCAAAAAACAAAGAAA
>JAIRYL010000026.1 GCA_031267775.1 Tannerellaceae bacterium | reverse complement strand
CCTTGTATTGTAAGATGAGCCGTTTCTTCCGGTTTGTAGTTGTTTCCAATCAGAATAGCCGGAATTCCGGCCTTTTCAGCAAATTGCATATCCGATATACTATCGCCTGCCATGATACTTTTCAAAAAATCTATTCCGGAGAAATCCTGTTTTGCCTGTAAGGCCATTCCCGTATTCGGCTTTCTATTGCTACTGTTTGCACCGGTATCCGGGCAGCAATATATTTTATCAATTCTGCCGCCTTCAGATGTAATCATACGAAGCATGAAGGTATGGATCTCTTCCAATTGTGTTAAAGTCATCAAACCTCTTCCCACTCCCCGTTGATTCGTTACAATAATTATATACGTAAATAAAGATGAAAGAATTTTCAATGCTTCAAGCGAGCCTTCTATAAAAAGAAATTCCTCGACAGACCTTACATAATCTCCTTTACGTTGAATATTGATTACGCCGTCTCTATCCAGAAATAATGTATTATATGGTTTTATATTTTCCATCCTTAAAATCTTTCTGGGCTTGGATATAATCTTCCGGGATTCCTATATCGATAAAATATCCATCACACAAAAAACCGGAAAGGATATCAGTCGATACGTTTGTTTCAAAGAAATCTCTTTCCAAAGAAAACTTTTCGGGAAGCAGGCTTAACGCTTCTTTCTTAATCAAATAAGTTCCCCCGTTAATCAGACCCAGTTCGCAATATTGTTTCTCAAGAAAACGGACAATGCGGCGAGACATATCAACTTCTACCACGCCATACCGGTTAAACTTTTCCATTCGCTTCAGAGCCAGCGTTGCTATGGCATTCGTTTCCTGGTGCAACCCTAACATTCCGCCATAATCCACCCCTAAAAAAGTATCTCCGTTAAGAATAAAAATATCAGCCTCTTCCGCTTGGGACACAGCGTATTTAACAGCCCCGCCAGTCCCAAGCGGTTCTTCCTCTATAACAAAGGATACCCGCATGGAGAATGAAAGCGTGTCCAGCCATTCTTCTATCGCTTCATGTTTATATCCCAACGATAAAATCAGGTGGTCGAAACCGGATTTTTCCAGCGTAGCAAGTAAATAATAAAGAAAAGGTTTTCCCGCCACGGGCGCCATACATTTGGGAACGTCCGGCACAACGCTTTGCAGCCGGGTACCCATTCCTCCTGCCAGAATGATCGCTTCCATTATTTTTTATTAGCAAAAATAGCGGTTTCTACAAATTCGCAAACGATATGTCCAATGGTTATATGCGCCTCCTGAATGCGAGGCGTATCGGTTGAAGGTATATGAATCAGATAGTCGGAAACGGTTTTCATCTTCCCGCCTGTTTCGCCGGTAAAGCCGATGGTTATTATGCCTTTCTCTTTACAAACTTCAAAAGCTTTTACAATATTGGTTGAATTGCCGGAAGTGGAAAGCCCAACCAATATATCGCCTTCTTTCCCTATACCCGATATTAAACGGGCATATATAATATCGAAAGAATAATCGTTTCCTACAGCCGTTAGATAAGAAGTATTGCAATGCAGGGCTTCCGAAGGCAATACGGCGCGGTCTATATAAAATCTTCCGGAAAATTCTGCCGCCAGATGTTGCGCGTCGGCGGCGCTTCCTCCATTACCGCAAAAGAAAACTTTTCCGCCTGTATTAAAACAATCCACTATTGCGTTTACTGCTTTCAAGATAGTATCCTGTAGCCCTTCGTCGGCAAGAATCCTTTGTATCGTATCCTGATGTTGCGTTAAACGCTGTTTTATTGTTGCTTTACCGTCCATGTTGTTAATCCTTTCTTCGAAAATTCAAACTGTTGTATTTCCCCTATTTCCTGTTTTATTAATGTTTCGGCCACTTTGTAGCGCGTATTTCCGGGACAATAGAAAAACATAAATCCCCCTCCGCCCGCGCCGGATATCTTACCCCCCAAAGCTCCATTAGATATCGCCGTTTCATAGATATGATCGATAAATTCATTGGATATCTGTCTGGCCATTTTCTTTTTATTCGTCCAGCTTACGTTAAGAGCCTTACCCAGTTCCCAAAGCTCCTCGCGCAAAAGACAATTCTTCATGCGGAAAGCTTCTTCCTTTACTTTATGCATGGCCTCCAGCGATTCGTTTTTCCTTTTTACGTTTTCCACCTGTTCTTCAATAATATGCCCGGAAATACGTTGTTGCCTTGTATAAAAAAGAACGGTATTCATAGCCCATTCCTGCAAAATATCATAACTTATCCGGAGCGGATTCACAATCACCTTATCCTCCTCCAGAAATTCCATAAAGTTCACTCCGCCAAACGTAGCGGCATACTGGTCTTGTTTACCTCCCGCCATTTTTAAGTCGATCCGTTCTATTTCATAAGCATAATGAGCGATATCATATTTTCCGAGGGGAAGTTTCAGCCATTCTGCATAAGCTCCCAGAATAGCTACAACCAATGTAGACGATGTGCCAAGCCCTGATCCGGAAGGAACGTCCATCGAAGTAGTCAACTCCAGAGACAAGGGTTGTCCATGATTATATTTCGATACAATCGAATTATAAATACCCCGCTGAAGCGGCAGACGCCCATCAAGCGGTAATTGGCTTACCGCATCAAACTCTTCCACAATATGTTCATCAACATGTACAAAGCGTACTTTCCCATCCGTAAGCGGACGGATTGTAGCATGCGCATACAAGTTGATTGTTACGTTCAAAATAGCCCCGCCATATATATCGGAATAAGGAGAAACATCTGTTCCGCCTCCTGCAATACCCAATCTGAAAGGGGCTTTACTTCGGTATAGCATGTTTATTTATTTTTGTTTTCATGATACTCCTCTTCTGTATTAACTTCCCATATAATAGATTTATCACTCTTATTGGCAAGAATACAATCTATCGCTGTCATAGCCGTTAACATGGAATGGTCCATATTATTGTATCTATGCTGTCCATTTCTTCCAATACAATATAAGTTTTCGATTCCTGATAAAAAAGCGATTACTTTATCTAATTGATAATAACTTCCATAATAAGACGGATACGCTTTTTTTACTTTTAATTGTACCGAGTCGCAAATATCCATATATTCTACTATTTCAATCTTTACCAATTCATCAATCGCCCTCTGTATAAACTGATCCGGCGGCATATTCCACATTTCATCCCCTTCGGTACAGAAATATTCAAGCCCAATCCATATCTTATTCTCATAATCAGCTACCATATAAGGAGACCAATTGTTAAATATCTGCAAGCGGCCTATTTTAACATCCCTTTCCTGAATATATATCCATGTATCAGGTATCCGCTCGTTATATGTTTTGATTTTAGTTTTATTCTTTATCTTCAGTTTATCCACCAGCAGGCCGACGGTAATAAAATCTCTATAAGGTAATTCTTCTGCCACTTTCCTCACCTCTCCAGGTACTTCAATTCCTTTTATTGCGGCTATTAAATCCTTTACAGGCATAGAAGAGAAAAGATAATCGCAAGGCGTCGTTCGAGTTAGGCCATTTTCTTCTATTTCCGCCTCAATTACTTTATTGTTTTCTATTCTTATACCTGTTACTTTACAATTCTTATAAACATTACCTCCTTTTTTTTCAATATCCGAAGCTACTGTTTCCCATAATTGTCCCGGACCTAATTTAGGGTAGATAAACTGTTCGATAAGAGACGTTTCCGCACCTTTTTGTTCTATTGACTGTTTGGAAGAAAATGTCTTCTTGATGATGTGAATAAGCACGCCTGACAGAGAAAGTCCCTTTACGCGCTGAGCGCCCCAATCTGCGCCCAATTCGGAAGGATGTACGCCCCATACCTTCTCAGTATAATTCTCAAAAAACATGTTGTACAAGGATTTTCCAAAACGATTGATATAGAAGTCTTCCAATGAGTGTTCCTTTCTTTTGAAGATAGCAGACCATATATATCCAAATCCAGCTTTTATTGTACGAATAAAACCCATGTTTCGGAATGTTTCAAGCTTCAGGGAAATCGGATATTCAAAGAATTTTTTTAAATAAAAAATTCTTGAAATACGCCTGCGAATAAGCATTACACGATTTGTTGTCTCCGGGTCTGGCCCGTTTTCAACTAATTCTTTATCTGCAGGAATAAGTAAATCATCTCTTGAGGCTTTTCCCTGAATAGGCATCACTTGCCGCCACCATTGCATAACGGTATCATTTTTAGAAAAAAACCGGTGCCCGCCAATATCTATTCTGTTGCCATTATGTTCTACGGTTTTGGATATTCCTCCTATATCATTTGATTCTTCAAATACAACAGGATGAATATGGCTCTTCTTTAGTAATTCGTAGGCTGCAGTTAAACCGGCCGGCCCTGCTCCTATAATGATTGCCTGCTTTTTTGTCTGTGCCATATTGTTAGTTTTCTTTGTTAAATATAAGATATCTTCTTCCCAAAAAGTTCCACATATAAACTAATATTGCCGTTATCAGTTTCGACAGCATATAATAAATCCCGAATTTCTCCGTAAATATCCAAATCAATAAATCGTTAAGGCCTAAGCCTATTACGCCTATTACGGCAAATAACAGGAATTCTACTCCTTTTTTATAAGATGACGGGCCGAATACCCATATAGCGCTGATATAGTAATTAACTAATAATCCGATAATAAATGAACAGGTTGCAGATAATAAATAGTGAAATCCGGCATATTCGGTTAACATGAATAGCAGGCCAAAGTCTACAAGGAATGCCAGTCCGCCAACAAATGTATAACGTACCAACTGAACCAGTAAATTATTGGATTTATGTATTAATATGTCTTTTAATTTTCTGCTCATCTATCTTATCTGAATTTTTCTATTGCTTTTTCCCGTTCAAACTTTAGCAGATACGTATCGGGATTGGGCAGATGCATTACTACCGGAAATAATTCAAGATTGTTCTGTATAGCCGGATACAGATACCTGGCCGTGGAACTGTAACCTAATTGTTCCAATACCACATAGTCTGTTTTTGAATCGATCAATCCTTTAATTAATGCTTTATCATCTTCTGTCCATGCATAAGAAGAAACCGCCGTTTGGCCGAACATATAAAAAAGCATGGGTTTTCTGGAACAAATCACCGTATTTGCCGGCAGTTGTTTATGCGCTTCTTCCGCTATGGTAAAATAATTCTGATAATTAGGCGGATAGGGCGTATTATTTTGCGCATGCAATCGTTCTAATTTTGGATAAGAGAAGAATACGGCCACAAGTAATATCCAGGGAGAGAATTGTTTTGCAAGATTCATTTTCCGGATTCCTGCGGATAGCCCCGTATACAAACCGACTAACAGACTAACTTCCAGAAAGGGTAACAGGGGCGTAATATAGCGATTCTCGCTGGGCGTACTGAACAATGATATTACGCCAAAAGTAGCGATTGTATAAAACAAAAATAAATACTTGAACTTACCGAACCGCCACATGCCAATCCCTATGAATGCAAACAGGACGACGGCAAGCGCCCATTCTCCTGTTGTTGCAGCATTGTAGTCTACGGAGGCGTATGGCAAAATAGAATTGGGAACAGCCTTTGTTACCAGCATGCCGAATGTTTCGAAAAACCGGCCGAGTATCTCTCCAAAACCCAATGCCCCTTCTTCCGGCCGCCAGGGATTGGACATGGCAATCATACTTATATAGCGGCTTTGACCCACGTCGGCTATCTTGTTTCTAAGTATCCATGGAAGTAAGCAAACGGCAAAACCTCCGGCAAACGCAAGTAGTTGTTTCCAGCGCTTCGTAAACAAAAAGTAGCCGGTAACGGCAGCGGCCAGCGCTATGCCTTGCGTACGGATATGGTATGCATAGGCGACCGTTACTATCGCCGAATAGAAATAAGGATCTTTCCAAAATGGCTTTTCTTCATCCATTTTAGACAAAAGCCAGAGGGATAACACGGAGAAAAACAGGAAAGACATTTCGCTCATCATCATGGTTGCAAAATGTAATACCTGGTAATTCAATAAGATAATGGCACACGCTACAAAGGCCATTGAATCGGGCAATTTATTTTTCCTGATAAATAAAAAGAACAGGAGGGTCGACGACAGCAAAAAGAGTCCGTTTAAAACCTTCTGGGGGATAATACTGTCTGTAACTATTCTTATCGCAGACATTAACAGAGGATATCCCGGAGGAAATATATTAGAAGAATGGTGCATTTCATTTGTAATATCCGAATATCCATGCCCGCCGGCAATAGAGGTAGCCAATACATAATATTCGGCATTATCTCCATTCAGGTCTAACTTCTTATCGAAAATATAAGTGAATGCGATAAGAAAAACAACGATTAATCCAACGATATAATAAAATATTCGCGAATCTTTCGTTACTTGATTTTCTTTCATGTCTTTCTGGCGTTTTTGATCAATACCGGTAATGATCTGCTTTGTATGGGCCGTCGACAGAGACGCTGATATAATCTGCCTGTTCCTGCGTTAACCGGGTAAGCTTAACGCCAATTCGTTCCAGGTGCAGGCGGGCAACTTCTTCGTCTAATCGCTTGGGAAGGCGGTAAACGCCTATTTCATAAGCCTCTTTCCACAAGTCTATTTGTGCTAATACCTGATTGGTAAATGAGTTACTCATTACAAATGACGGATGTCCTGTGGCGCATCCCAAATTCACTAAACGGCCTTCTGCCAATAAAAAAATACTGGTTCCGCCGGGAAATGTATATTTATCTACTTGCGGCTTGATATTTGTGTGTGTTATCTGGGGATAGTTCACCAGTTTGTCTACCTGAATTTCGTTGTCGAAATGGCCTATGTTGCAAACAATTGCCTGATCCGGCATTTGAGACATGTGTCCAATGGTAATAATATCCCTGTTGCCGGTAGTGGTGACAAAGATATTTCCTTCTTTTACGGCTTCTTCCATGGTGGTAACTTCAAAACCTTCCATAGCCGCTTGTAAAGCGCAGATAGGATCAATTTCGGTTACAAGCACGCGAGCGCCGTAGGAACGCATGGAATGTGCGCAACCTTTACCTACGTCGCCGTAGCCGGCTACTACCACTACTTTCCCGGCAATCATTACATCGGTAGCCCTTTTGATTCCGTCGGCCAGCGATTCGCGGCAGCCATACAGATTATCAAACTTAGATTTTGTTACCGAGTCGTTCACATTAATAGCGGGTACTAACAGTTCGCCTTTCTCCATCATTTGATATAAACGGTGCACCCCCGTGGTTGTTTCTTCCGATACGCCTTTCATTCCGGCTACCGTGCCATGCCAGCGTTTGTTATCTTCAGACAGAATACGGCGAATCGTATCCAGTATCACCTGCTCTTCGTGGTTGCTACCTTTCCGGTTGATAGTTTCGGCGTCATTCTCGGCTTTGTATCCCATATGTATCAGGAGGGATGCGTCGCCGCCATCATCTACAATCAGATGAGGTCCTTTTCCTTCGGGAAAACGGAGCGCCATGTCCGTACACCACCAGTATTCTTCAAGCGTCTCCCCCTTCCAGGCAAAAACGGGCACGCCTGTGGCGGCAATAGCGGCGGCGGCGTGGTCTTGCGTA
>JAIRYL010000209.1 GCA_031267775.1 Tannerellaceae bacterium | reverse complement strand
CTGAGCCTGGGATAGTACTGCCGGGTATTTCCATTTCTTTGGCTTTGGGCGGCGCGGAGCGACGCCTGCGCGAGGTTTGTCCTGTTCTTTTACCGGCTACAGGCCAGCGATATGTTAAGACGGTTTTAAATTGTGTAAATGTACGTGAATACTTGTTTGGTGAATTAATTTAACATTACCTTTGCATACTCATTTAGTTGAAACCGTATATGAATTCAGAAAATAAAGAGAACAAGGAAATAAATAAATTATCATGGCTGATTGTAGCAATCATCCTCTTGTTATTACTGATTGGCGGAGCTGTTTATTACATATATCATCAGAAACGGCAAATGTCCGATCTGGTTGCAACGTTTGATTTGGAAAAAGAATCGCTGGAAGATGAATTTAATGAATTATCTCTCCAGTATGAAGGATATAAATTCAGCGTGAATAATGATTCGCTTCTTATGCTGCTGAGTACCGAACAGGCTAAAGTTCAGCGCTTAATGGAAGAGTTACGCACGGTGAAAGCTACGAATGCCAAACGCATCAGCGAATTAAAAAAAGAGTTGGAGACTTTGCGGAAAATCATGCGGAATTATGTAATCCAGATCGATTCGCTGAATCAGGCCAACCAGCAATTAACGCAGGAAAAAGAACAGGCCGTCAGGAGGTATCAGCAAGCTTCGTCTACCGCGGCGCATTTAACAAAGGAACTGGAAAAGCAAACCGAAAGAGTAACGCTGGCAAGCCGGCTAGACGCTACGGGGATAACGGTTACTCCCATTAATTCACGGGGGAAGGAAGTAAAGAAAATAAAACAGATGGAACAGTTTGTCGTAAACTTCCGCATCGTTAAAAACATTACGGCGCCTGTTGGAGAAAAAATAATATATATTCGCCTTAAAAAACCGGATGATGATATTTTAGTAAAAAGCCGCGCAGACGTATTTCTTTTTGAAGGAAAAGAAATTAATTATTCCATAAAAAAGATGGTAGAGTATGATGGCGAAGAACTGCCTGTTACCATGTATTGGAATATTGAAGAGTTCTTGTCTCCGGGCGCTTACAGGATCGATATCTTTACCGATGGAAATTTAATCGGCCGGAGGAATTTTGAACTGGAAAAATAAACCCGCAAGTTACTTGACGGGGTTCAAAATCAGGTGCAGTCTTTCGCGCAGGAATGATTCGTTTTTGAGTTCGCACTCCCAAAACCGTATAACCGTCCAGCCTTTGTTTTGTAATGTTTGCGTTACTTCTTTATCCCTGTTTATGTTGCGTTCGCGTTTTTTACTCCAGTAATCGGCATTGTCTTTCGGACGTGTGTTTCTGCAATCATGCCCGTGCCAAAAACAGCCATCTACAAAAATTGTTATTTTATACGGTGGAAAGGTAAAATCCGGCTTACCGAAGAGTTTGAAATTTCTACGCCAACCTTTTACATGATTGGCTTTGAAAAATGCAATAAGCTTTAATTCGGTAGATTTATTGCGACTGCCTTTTACGTGTCGCATCACTTCGCTTCGCTGCTCTTTTGTAAAAACGTCGGCCATCAGTCTAAATTTAATGCGTAGTCTGGCATAACGGGCGGCATATCCATCGTCTTTGCAACGTATGGCAATAGCCTGAGAATAACAGCTTTTACCAGGTGTACAGGTACGGCGTTGCCTGCCTGTTTCCGCGCCTGACTATCGCTTACCACAATTTTATAACTGTCGGGAAAACCTTGTAACCGAAACATTTCTCGCGGCGTTAATCGTCTTTCTCCATTTACAAGTAAATAATTATACGAAGCGCCCGAACGCAAAGCGCAAGAATAAGGATAGGAACATATATTTCCCGATTTGTTTTCGTGCCATACGGAAAGCTGATAGGCCGATTGATGTTTGTTCTGTCGTTTTTCTAAAATATAATCAGACACATAGCGCTTTTTATCAACATGCTTTTCAAGTACTTCCGAAAGTGGTTTGAATGGACGTTTGGGCGGCGGAAAAGAAAACGAAACCGGTTGTCTATGTCCCACAATAAGTACGCGCTCTCTTTTTTGAGGCAATCCGTAGTCAAGCGCGTTAAGAACGGCATATTGAACATGATAGCCTAATTCACGCAGCGTATGGAGGATTACGTGTAACGTTTGTCCTTTATTGTGTCCGACAAGTTGTTTAACATTCTCTAAAATAAACGCTTTAGGCTGTTTCTCTTTCAGAATACGCGCAATATCGAAAAACAACGTTCCGCGCGTATCTTCAAAGCCTTTCCTCTGTCCGATAATACTAAACGGCTGGCATGGAAACCCTGCAAACAAGACGTCGTGGTCGGGAATATCTTTTTCATTCGCCTGGGTTATATCGCCAAAAGGCCGCTCTCCAAAATTTTCTTCGTAACTGAATTGACAGGCAGGGTCTATATCCGACGAAAAAACGCAGTCGGGAAGAAGCCCATGCTCGCGACATGCCTCCTCCATCGCCTGGCGAAAACCGCCTATGCCACAAAAAAGGTCTATAAATTTTAATTTTTCCATCTGTTGAAAATTACCGAAACGGCTGTCTCTCCCTGAAAAGGCAGCCGTCTCTGCTCGAAGATGTTTCAGATTTTAATTTTAGGCTTATACATATCGTTAGCTGTCAGCCCAAGTTCTTTTTTCATGCGGATACTGTATTCCAAACCGCTTACCTCAGGCTTTACATTGTTGGTGCCAAAGGTAAATTTTACGCCGGCGTCTTTTGCTTTCTGAAGGATCGCCTTATTAGGGATATTGTATAGCTCGTTTATTTCGAGGGCTTTTCCGCTTCCGGCAAGGGCGTCGATAAATTTATTCATACGGGCTTCCGTCCAAAATTCGTCATAACGGTCTTGCATTTGAGGAGGAAGGAAACAGGGGTTTACATAAATATTCATCGGTTCCTGTAATACGCCGCAAATCTTATCTACAATCAGGTCCATATACTGCTGCTCGTCTTCAATCCAGGTTTCGTCCGGTATCCAGATACGGCTTCGGCGTCCTTTGTCGTCTGTAAACGTCAAAGCGTCGGTAAATACATAGTCAAATTCATTACGCACCTCCGACGAGAAGGTGGTTATCCATTCGCGTCCTTCTGCCTGCATAGCCAGGATGAAAGGCTCCGAGCGCATTTCGTCGAGGAATTGCAATACCTCGGCGTCGTTTGTGATAGGGAAACCTATTCCGCAGTTTGGCGCTATAACATAATTGATACCTGTTTTACGCGATTGTTTAGCCGCTTCTTCTTTCGTCAGCCCGCCTTTAAGATGCACATGATAATCCAGGACAGGGAAATCTTCCTGATGCAGGCGGATAATTTCGTCTGCCTGTTCGTCGTTTGCCTGAGCCGCCTGTTCGACAACGTCTACGCCTCTTTCCTGCAAATTCAGCGTAGTAACTACAATGTTTTTAAACTGGATATCTCCCGCGCCTTCGCTTACAAGCGCAAATGTACCCTCGGATAGCGCTGTTTTTGTATGGGGAGCTATCCGGTACGGATTTTCAGGTTCAATATATTCCACTACAGGGTTTCCATTTATATTTACGGTAACTTTTTTTCCTTCGGCAATAATATCGATTGTAAACCAACTGTTTTCCTTAACGAAACTTTTCGTAAGATTACGAACGGAAACCAGGCTCCCCGTCATTTTCCACCAGACGGGATCTTCCCTGTCATTATTGATAGCTACGCTATATCCTTTACTTAGGGTTGGGTTTGTATGAAACCACACCGCGCCTTTGCCGCCCGGCGTAGTCCGTACTTCCATGCTTAACTGAAAGTCTTTGTAAACGCCGCTTTTAAGAACGGCTTGGGTATTTGCGCCCGATAGCGTCAAGGCTTCGTCGGCTACGGAAACCTGTCCGGTTGCATGCCATTTGCCGCTGTCTTTTCCGTCGAATAAAGATCCGCTTCCCGACAAAGAACAGGAAGCAAGCGCCAAACAGCATACGCCCGTTAATAGAAGAAATACATTTTTCATGGTTTTATAAATTTTATGTTTCGTTTTATAGCTCAAAGTTACTTTAAAATTGATATTGGATGTATTTTTTAAAGATTTTAACAAACGGATTGTGAAAAGATGAAAATATAATTTTATATTTGTACAATTCTCAACGTAAACTTAATTTATTGAAACGCTATGCAAAACAGACGTGACTTTTTAAAGCGAGCTTCCCTTGTGCTTGCAGGAGGTATGATAATGCCTCAGTTGTTAACATCATGCGGCGGAGGAACTGCCGGTACTAAAAAACATATCGGATTACAACTTTACTCCCTTCGCGAAATGGTAAAAGACGAAGGTATCCAGGCTGTATTGGAAACAGTGGCCAAAATGGGATACAACCATGTGGAAACGGCCGGATACGATAACGGTAAAATCTATGGACTGGAGCCGGCAGACTTCAAAAAAAGACTGGACGACCTGGGTATGAAATGTACAAGCGCGCACCTGGGACAGTCAATCACAAAAGACAACGAAGCCGAAGTAATGGCCTGGTGGGACAGAGCTATCGAAACCTATAATCAGGTAGGCGCCAAATACCTGGTGCAACCCTCAATCAGTATTAACGACCAAACTACGGCCGACGACATGAAGCTGTATTGCGACTATTTCACCGCAGTAGGCTATAAAGCCGCAGCCGCCAGCATGGCATTCGGCTATCACAACCACAACTTCGAATTTAAATATACATTCGACGATAAGACGGCCTACGATTACCTGCTCGACAACGTAAGCAAACAGCACGTATTCTTCCAGATGGACGTATACTGGGTGATGATGGCCGGACAAGACCCCGTTCAATACCTGAAAGACCGCCCAACGCAGTTTAAAACAATCCATATCAAAGACGAAATGGAAATCGGAGCAAGCGGACTGCTAAACTTCCAGCCCATCTTTGAACAAATGCAGGCAAACAACGTAAAAGACTGGTACGTAGAAGTAGAACAATACACAAACAACAACCCCGTTGAAAGCGTACAGCAAAGCTACGACTTCCTGGCTAAAGCCGATTACGTATATTAATCCGGACGCCTCCTTAGTACAGACAAGAGCCGGTATCTTAACTGATACCGGCTTTTTCTTTGAATGTTATTTATTTCATAAGTGACAAGGATAGTATATAATACGCATCGGATGACCAAAATCCAATTTTGCTATTACCGTATATATAAGAATCACCTGTTCAGAATGTTAAATAACAATAATCATAAAGAAAAACAGAGAAAACATTTTTATCCTGTTAAAATCATTCCTACACTTGCATCAGGTTTGTGTGTTGAGGATTACAAAATGTTGAGGATTTCTATACCATTATGAGATTTTGTTACGAAATGAAGCATGTCATATTACATTTATCAGTATTAACGTTAGTTTTAGTTTCATGCAAGGAAAGTAAAACGAAAGAAAATATTGCCCGTTTGGTTACCGAATGGCAGGGGAAAGAGATCGTTTTCCTCGGATATCCCGTCTTTACGCGGTATGCTGCGGATACGGTGGAAAGCTCCTACTATTAAAAAACATTCGTATGAAAAGATTACTGTTTTTATGTAGCGTTCTTCTTTTCTTTGCTTGCGTAAAGCGTGAGGAGAGTCGATCAATTGACGACAGAATTGTTTCTGTTTCTTTTAGCGACGAAAATACAATGTCGTTAAATGACTCTTTGCATTGTGAATTTATCCCGCTGGAAATAATTCCGGATAACAGTAACCTTATCGGGCATATTCTTAAGATAGAAATAGTAGACGATAGAATATTTGTCTTGGATATGTTAAGGAGTAAATCTTTGCAGGTATACGATATGCAAGGGAAATATATGGCTCATGTAGGCGCTGTCGGTAATGGGCCGGGAGAATATATAACGCCACATGATTTTTACCTCGATAAAGAAGAAAAAGGAATCACAATAACAGATTTGTCAACAAATACGCGTTTGTTCTATGATTTGGATACCTATCAATATAAAGGCGAACAAAAAATTCCATTCAATTCCGGGGTGTCTATCAAGCATAATAATAGGCTCGTATGGTGTGATTTTAACGGGTTTAAAAAAGCAAGAGATTTGTACTATATTAAAGTAACCGACGCTACTATGGAAAATGAAAAATATCTTTATCCTGCAGATTTTACCAGTCCGTATGGAATACATTTAGGAGACGCTCTCTATCAGATTGACGGGAAAATTCATTTTACCCATCCCCA
>JAIRYL010000182.1 GCA_031267775.1 Tannerellaceae bacterium | reverse complement strand
TTGAGCGACCCTTACTGCGTTTCGGCGGTTAATGGTTCGGGAACAGGCGATCTGCTCGACAAAATCATAGCGTTGCTTCCGGATGAAAAGCCGAACGATTGGGATGAAGAATTACCGCGCTTAGCCGTAGTTGGACGTCCGAATGCAGGGAAATCGTCTTTGATAAATGCATTTATCGGCGAAGAGCGTCATATTGTTACCGATATTGCCGGTACTACGCGCGATTCGATCTATACGAAATATAATAAATTTGGATTAAACTTCTATTTGGTTGATACAGCCGGTATTCGTAAAAAGGGGAAGGTTAATGAAGACCTTGAGTATTATTCTGTTATTCGTTCAATTCGCGCGATAGAAAATTCGGATGTTTGTATTTTAATGCTCGATGGTACGCGAGGTATTGAAAGCCAGGATTTGAATATTTTTTCTTTGATACAAAAGAATAAAAAAGGGCTGATTGTTTGTGTGAATAAATGGGATTTGGTAGAAGATAAAAGTCAACGGGCTATTACGTACTATGCCGATACAATACGCGAGCGATTAGCTCCTTTTAAGGATTTTCCCGTTTTGTTCATTTCAGCAGTAACGAAGCAACGCATACTGAAGGTTCTTGAAACGGCGAAAGAAGTATATGACAATCGTCGTAAACGCGTGCCTACTGCTAAATTGAACGAAATAATGTTGCCAATTATAGAGAATTGTCCGCCTCCGGCATGGAAAGGAAAATATATTAAGATAAAATATATAACTCAATTGCCGGCAGGAGCGATACCTTCGTTTGTATTCTTTTGCAATCTACCCCAATGGATAAAAGAACCTTATCGTCGCTTTCTTGAAAATAAATTACGCGAAAATTGGAATTTTATGGGTACCCCGATAAACATCTTTATACGCGAGAAATAAATCGTATCTGTACCTTGCTGATACTCTTGGATTTTGGACTACGATCAGGTAATCCAAAGTCCGGTTAGAGTTTCTTTTATTAAGGAGAGGATAGCTTTTTTATGATATTGTTGCGTTAATTTTCCTCCAGTTTGATAGTCAGCGATTTTTCCGCTTCGCCTAAAAACCACGTATCGTTTTTCTGACTGATATCGTTTTTATTGAATTCTATTATCATACGGTTCTTTTTGTATTTGCCTGTGGCGTCGGTTGCCGCAATATGAAGTTTTGCATTGTCGCCAAAAGTAGTGATGGCTCCCGTCCATTGGAACTTTCCGTTAGTATCGGTATATAAAGTATCTACAACCGGATTGTTTTTCTCTATACTTATCTCTACTAATATGTTGGGAATGCCTGATTGTTCATTTATCGCGCTTACCACTTTACCATTAAGGGTATAATTAGTAGTAGGGGATATCATATCTGCCGTTGCCGCGTCAGGATCTTCCGAAGTGCACGAGTATATAGATGAGAATAAAATACCCCAAACAGCCATTTGAATAATACGGGTTGAAACTTTGTATAATTTCATAATCAAATTTCTTTCTATGTTGGAAGATGCAATATTACATATTTTTGCTGCATATAGTGGCTTTTTTGTACATTTGTAACTTGTAGTGTAAGATAAAACGGTATGAAAAGGTTAACTATTTATATTATAGGGATGATTTTATTGTTTGCCGGATGCAACGATAAAGAAAAAGAGGCAAGGGTAAGATACGGAAAGGCAAAGAATTTTTATGAACAAAATGATTTGTTTGCCGCAAAAAATGAAATAGACAGTATACGGATTTATTACCCTAAAGAAGTTAAAGTAATGAAAGACGCAATTGAACTAAAACGATTGGTCGAACTTAAAGAAGCGGATAGAAATATAGCTTATTGCGATAGTTTATTACCCATCAGACAAAAAGAAGTTGGAGAATTGAATAAAAACTTTATTCTGGAAAAAGATACGCTTTATCAGGATATGGGCAATTATGTGTGGAAACAACAGACGATAGAACGGAATGTGGAACGAAGTTATGTGCGTTGTAAGGTAAGCGAAGACGGTGCGACGTCTTTGGAAAGCGTTTATTTCGGAAGCCGCTCTCTTAATCATACAGGGATAAAAGTAAGCGCAAAGGATGGAATCTTTGCAGAAACGGCTTCTATCCCATACGATGGCGGTTTAAATTATCGCTTTCAAGATTTGGGAAATACAACAGAAGTTGTTACCTATAAAAGGGAAAACGGCGTTGATGTGGTGAAATTTATTTATGCAAATGCAGGAGAACGCATAAAAGTTGAGTATACAGGGGGCAAGGCCTATACAATCTATATGGCCGACGCCGATAAGAAGGCGCTTGTTGCCACGTATGATTTGGCTGCTGTGTTGAGCGACGTCGATACATTAATAAGAGAGCGAGACAAAGCAATCAAAAGAAAAGCCTATCTGGAAGGTAAACTAAATCAGGAATAATGGAAATATATTTGGTACGACATACATCTGTTGACGTTCCTTTTGGATATACTTACGGGCAGACCGATGTGGAATTGAACGATACATTTGAAGAAGAAGCCGAAGATGTGAAGAAAAATTTGGCGGGACTTGTTTTTGATAATGTATGGTGTAGTCCATTGACGCGGTGTGTGCGTTTAGCTGATTATTGTGGTTATCCGAACGCAATACGCGATGAAAGAATAAAAGAATTGAATTTTGGGGAGTGGGAGATGAAATCATGGCATGAATTAAATGATGATCGCTCGAAATCATGGTTTGAAAACTGGATAAACATGCCTGCTCCCGGCGGCGAATCTTTTAACGATCAATATAAAAGAGTAGCTGTTTTCCTTGATGAAGTAAGGCAAGGTAATTATCGGCGAGTATGCGTATTTGCCCATGGCGGAGTCTTGACTAATGCGCGTATATATGCAGGCGAATATAGTATTGAAAAAGCTTTTGAGAATATTCCCGCGTATGGCGAGGTAATAAAGTTGCAGTTTTAGTTAGTTAATAAAAGCTTACATTTATATGAAGAGGTTACTATTTTTGATGATTTGGACACTGTTTCTTTTTTCTTGTACGAATGACGAGAAACCTTCGAATAATTTTATTGATGGAACAAAGTGGCGATGTATTAATTCCGGTTCCGTCTATGATGATAATGGAGGGTTAATGTATTCTTATCAGGAGATTTTCTTGCTGAATTTTACAAATAACACGTTTACTCTTACTGTAAATAATAAGTATGACAGGAATGGAGATGGGATTTTTGACGAAGAAGATTCCTATACTGTAAAAGGGACGTATAAGTTTGAATATCCGGTAACTGCATTGTTGTCGGATGACGGCAAGTTTACTGAAAAAATAACAATTGGAACGAATCAAATAACAACGGTTCCGGACGATAAAGGGAAATCGCTCGTATTTACCAAAATACGAGAATAAATAACTGTCCAAAGGAAATAAAAAATTAAAAATATATGGAGCTCCAATAGAATGGATTGAATTTAAAAATGTCAATAAAGCAGGTGAATGACTATAGGATAAGATTTTGCTTTTCATTTCTGACGGTTTTAACATTCAACTTATATGTCATGGCGCAAGACATTGAAAATAAAGAGAAAGAGTATATTGAAAACAATGGAAGTAAGATATATTACCGTGATACCGGCTTTGGTAATGCTACCATTGTTTTAGTTTCCGGAGGAACGCTCGGTTTGGAAACATGGGAAAATTTTCAGGAACAATTATCGGAATACGCCAGAGTTATTTCCTATGACAGAAGCGGTTTGGGCAATTCCGATTATATTCCAAACAGTAAGAATATGAATTCAATGATTGGGGAACTCGACATGATAATTAATAGATTGAATGTAAATACGCCGGTTATTTTAGCGGGTCACTCCATCGGTGCTATATAGTTAGAAAATATACGGAATTATTTCCGCAGAAAGTTAAGGCGCTTTTTTTAATCGATGCTTACCATGAGTTGTTCTACAAAGAACTTAAAACCGCTGTAACAGAAGAAATGTGGAGCGATTATGTCGGCAATTGGCAAAGCCTGATAAGCCAATTACCTTCCGGAGCCGCTGATGAAACAGGTTTTAATTTGGAATTAATGAAATCTGATGAAAGGTATCCCATACCCTTGGATATTCCGGTATATTTATTTACATCGATAAAGGAAGTAGAGATAGAAGAAAGGTTTGTCGAATTTAATAAAAGAGCCTTTCAGGTACATTTGAGGCTAAATAAGCAATTAGAGAATGACCACAAGAATCTCCATCATGTCATAACCGATAAAAATTCACATTTTATCTATTTGGAGGAACCGGAATTGATTACGAATGAGATATTAAAAACGATTAATATGCTCATAGACCCTAAAAGTATTGCCCTGCAATTCAACGAATGCATTACAAATGCTGACCTGAACGGCTTGTCGAATTTAATGACAGAAGATCATGTATTTATAGATATTGTAAATAATCGGATTAAAGGAAAGGATAACAATATAGTTCAGGCATGGGAGCCATTTTTTAATCTTTATCCTGGATACCAGAATATATTTGAAAATATTGCAGTAAGAGGTTCTACTGTTATTATGCAAGGTTATTCGATTTGTTCTGATGAGATACTTACTAATATTCGCGCTATCTGGGTTGCAGAGATTATAAATAATAAGGTTGGTTCATGGCATATATATTCTGATACAAAGGAAAATAGAGAAATATTTGACTTGTAATTCTTTATATCTGAACACAAAAGTATATTCCAAGGACGAAACGTCAACGCCAAGCCTTACGGGTTTTGCGGAAAATCTGCACGCCTATGCTACGCTTCGGGTAGTATTTTCCGCAAAAGCATTGCCTTATTCATTATCCCCCCAATCGCTACGCTTCATTGGGGGTTATTTACATGCAGACCTGCGGTCTGTGAAGAAACACAAGATTTTGCAGGTGATCCGTGTTTATCAGATAAAAAGGAAAAATTGAAATCCAAAGGAATTGCTTACCCTTACAGTCGAGTTATTTTGATAGTATAGCGCCGCAAATTGCTGAAATACGCACGGTTGCTAAATCATTACTTCTGAAATTCAAAAACTCTGCGAAAGGTTTATTCTTCAGTCGGTTAAGTCAAACCGATGAAAATTTTAAATAAAAAATGAGGCTATATCAAAAGTTTTTTAAAGCCTGTTTTATTCGGATACCTTTGTCCGAATAAACTTTCAAATACTCGATTCTCCAAAGGTTTAATTTGACTTTTGACGCAGCCCCGTTTTTTATTTGGATGTTATTTATATTGACTCCAGTCAACATTTCTCATATCACCGCTTTTCGCTAATTCTTCATGGAAGGCAAAACAGCATTTTAAATTTTGCGGCGTATGTCCCTTAACACCCATTTCCAAATATTCATTAAGTAACGGCTTATAATCGGGATGTATACAATTATCTATTATTTTACGGGCGCGTTGGATTGGTGAAGTTCCCCGTAAGTCGGCTACGCCATATTCAGTAATAATGATTTTTACCGAATGTTCGCTATGATCCAAGTGTGAAACCATGGGGACGAATGCGCTGATTTTTCCGTCTTTGGCCGTAGAAGGAGTAGTAAAGACAGAACACATGGCTGAACGTGTAAAGTCTCCCGAACCGCCAATGCCATTCATCATACGCGTACCTGATACGTGCGTGGAATTAATATTTCCGAATATATCCGCTTCCAAGGCCGTGTTGATGGCAACCAATCCCATACGACGCGCAACTTCCGGATTATTGGATATTTCCTGCGGGCGAAGTAATATTTTATCTTTAAAGAAATCGAGGTTTGCATAAATATCGTCTATTACTTCATTGCTGACAGTTAATGAGCAACCGCTGGCAAATTTCACGCGCCCTTCTTTCATTAATTTGATAACAGAATCCTGTATAACTTCTGTGTAGACATTAAAGTTTGGTATGTCTTTGTTTTCGCCCATGCAACCCAATACGGCATTTGCTACATTTCCTACGCCGCTTTGCAAGGGTACAAATTCTTTTGGCAATCGTCCGGCTTTCATTTCTCCGACAAGGAATAGGGCAACATTTTGTCCGATAGCCAGCGTTGCATCATCAAGCGGAGTAAATGCTCCTCCTTCGTTTTCTTCTTCAGTTACTACTACTCCGGCGATTTTTGACGGATCAACCTTTACGTAAGGTTTTCCTATACGGTCGGAAGGCGTATAAACAGGGATTTCACGACGGCGAGGCGGATCTTCCGGCTCATAAATATCGTGCATGCCGCGAATTTCTTTCGGGTGTTTTTTGTTTAATTCTATTATAATACGGTCAGCCAAACGGCAAATAGTCGGTGTGATACCAACGCCGGTAGTAGGGACAATCTCCCCATTTTCCGTAACATCGGCCGCTTCGATAATAGCTGTATCTACTTTTCCCAAAAAGCCATAACGTAAATTTTGCGCCAATTCCGATAAATGCATATCGAAGTAGTTTGTTTCTCTGGCGTTTAAAAGCGCTCGTAAATCTTTACTGGATTGATAAGGCGTACGAAATTTAATTGCTTTGGCGCGTGCAAGTTCTCCGTCGAGTTTATCTCCGGTTGAAGCTCCGGTAAACATCCCTATTTGAAACGGATTTCCTTTTTCATGTTCTTCTTTTGCTCTTTTTGCAATAGCTACCGGAACGGCTTTGGGGCATCCGGCAGCGGTAAAACCGCTAAAGCCTATATGATCGTCGTGATGGATTAACGAAGCGGCTTCTTCGGCTGTAATAAATTTTAATGCCATGATATTTAAATTAAAATGTGAGATAAATACCTATAATTCTATATAACTCTAAGGCCGCAAAGGTATTAAAAAGAATCTATATTTAATATTTACGATTGAGTATTTCCGAATATATAACAGCTTTTTTCAATTCGTCAATATGACGAAAAGATTCACCCGATAGAGCATACGCTTCTTCTTCGGATGAAGTGATTGAAGATGAAGATTGGCTGGATGGCGCTTCTGTAAAAGCGCTTATTCCTTCGCTGTTATAAGCCGGAAAAGGCGTAGGCGCTTTTTTCTTTTTTTCTTGAGTTTTTTTCTTTTTTTCTGTTATAACAGGCTGAGGCGTAGGCGGATGCGTTTCTTCTATCGTTTGAACTCCTTTTTGCATATCCTCCAGTAACTCCCAAAAACTTTTAGGTTTCTGCGGGTTGTTTTCCTTGTGTTCTTCCGTTTCCGGCATTGATTGTTGAGACGCTTGTCCGGTCTGTTTCTTTTTTTTCGCAGAACTAAAAAGACTGCTGATCCCAACAGCTACTAAAATAAGAATATAGAGCCAATCGCCTAAGTTGTCCATAACTTTGATTATTTTTGCAGTCCAAATATAAGAAAAATATTGGAGATGGAAAGAAAAGAGAAGATTTAAAAAAAATAAGGATAACTTCGCAGCCATCCTTATTCGATTTAACCAAAACCTTAACTATGAAAAAATTTACGTTTTTCGTCACAAATGTAGAATAAGAGTTTTAGATGCGCAAATCTTTCGCAATGTTTTTTATGAAATCATGCCATTTAAATCTTGTTAACATGTGTAACATGTGTAGAATGTGTAAAATACTTAAAAGAGGATATATGTCTGGAAACAGTAGAGAACGAAAGCTTTTTATAGAAACGTATGGTTGCCAAATGAATGTGGCAGACAGCGAAGTGGTAGCTTCAGTCATGCAAATGGACGGTTATGAACTAACAGCGAAGATGGAAGAAGCCGACGCCATATTTCTTAACACTTGCTCGGTTAGAGACAATGCAGAACAAAAAATATATAATCGCTTGCAATATCTGCAATCGTTTCGAAAAAAAAAGAAGACTCTTATTATCGGCGTTTTAGGATGTATGGCCGAACGGGTAAAAGAATTCCTGATAAATGAGCATCAGGTAGATTTGGTAGTCGGCCCCGATTCATATATGGATTTACCCAATTTAGTGGGCGCTGTTGAACAAGGCGAAAAAGCAATTAATGTAGAATTATCAACACAGGAAACGTATAAAGACGTTATACCTCTTAAAATAGGAGGGATGAAAATTTCCGGTTTTATTTCTATTATGCGGGGATGTAATAACTTTTGCACATATTGTATTGTTCCTTATACTCGAGGTCGCGAACGTAGTCGCGACCTCGAAAGTATTCTGAATGAAGTGCGTTGCATGAAAGAACAAGGCTTTAAAGAAGCGACTTTGTTAGGGCAAAATGTTAACTCATATAGTTTCGGAAAGGATGATAAGTTGGCGACATTTCCGTTATTACTGGAAAAGGTAGCGCTGGAAGCGCCGGCTATGCGTATTCGTTTTACAACTTCGCATCCAAAAGATATGAGCGACGAAACGCTGCATGTGATGGCTCTGTATCCTAATATATGTAAGCATATACACTTACCCGCCCAGTCGGGAAGTTCGCGTATGTTGAAGGCCATGAATCGTAAATATACCCGCGAATGGTATCTCGAACGCGTTGCTGCCATTAAACGTATTTTGCCGGATAGCTCCATATCTACCGATCTTTTTTGCGGTTTCCATTCTGAAACGGAAGAGGATTATATGGAAACGCTTTCTTTAATGAGGGAAGTAGGCTACGATTCATCATTTCTGTTTAAATATTCGGAACGTCCCGGAACGTATGCTGCGAAGCATTTAGCCGACAATGTTCCCGAAGAAGAGAAAATACGTCGTTTACAAGGCATGATCGATTTGCAAAATCAACTATCGGAAGAAAGCAACAAGCGCGATATAGGTAGAGAATTTGAGGTGTTGATCGAAGGTTTCTCCAAGCGTTCGCGAGAGCAATTGTTTGGGCGGACAAGTCAGAATAAAGTTGTTATTTTTGATAAGAAGCAATACCATGTAGGCGATTTTGTAAAAGTGCGGGTAACTCATGCATCTTCCGCTACTTTATTTGGCGAACCCATCTGATTAGTTTGCCTGATTTTTTTATTTAAACGCCAGTTTTTTATATATACTTATTTCGATTTTTAAAACAAGCGCTGGAAATTGTACGCTTAATACGTAAATAATAATAATAATAATTGCTTTATCAGCACTGTTATCATATTACATTTGTTATCGACTTAAAACACTTTCTCAAATGAAAGTCGTCTTATCTTTTTGAGAATTAACTAATTGTTAATTTAGGGTTAGTTTTAAAGGGGGAGTCTGTGAAGATTCCCCTTTTTGTTGGTTCGTCCGGCACAGAAATGACATGTTTCACCTTGTTTTATGCGGGAAACGCAGGCGACTGCATGTCAGGTTTCAGGCAGGATGATAAGTAGACGGAAACGTTAAAAAAAATCATTATCATGTTATTTCCAAATTATTAGTATGTTTTTTTACTTCCCCATGGATGACATTCTATTTTCAATTGCTGGAAATAATAGAAATTTCCGCCCTGAATAGCTGGAAAATTTTTGCTCTTAGCGGATTGAAGTGAAAATTTTCGTACGTTTGCAACTTACAAAAATTAGTATAATTTTTAGAATCAATCATTCATGGCAGAGAAATTTGGCAAAACATGGTGGGGCGAGCATTGGCTGCGGTCGCTTGAAAATGTGGATTACGATAACCGCTTGCCGCGTGGCGCAAGTTATGCCCGCACCGGAAGGGTAAAGGATATAAAAATCAGAGATAATCAGATAATAGCCAAAGTGCAGGGAACAATGAAAACGCCTTACAGGATTGCGATTATCGTTCCGCCGTTTTTCGAGGGAGACATTGAGCGGTTGATGGTAAAAATCATTGAACGCCCCGCATTAATTTCCAAACTTTTAAACCGTGAACTTGATCCTGAAATTCTGACGATTGCCGAAACGCTTGGATTAAAAGTTTTTCCACGCCAATGGACGGATTTCAAAATGCAATGCAGTTGTCCCGACTGGGCTGTGCCGTGTAAACATTTGGCGTCGGTTATCTATATGATTTCAAGAGAAATAGACAATAATCCATTTCTTGTTTTCAGTATTCATCATGTTGATCTGATTGCCGAACTGAAAAAACGCGGCATTGTGATTGACGATTTGAGAAAGAATGAGATTGCGAAATTGGCTGATATATTGAAACCTGCAAAAACGCCGGCCGCAGAGATTGGAACTATTCAATCCCCACAGGCAAGGGTGTTTGACTTTTCTGCTCTGCAACCTGTTTCAGCCGCTCTTGTCCAACTTTTACCCGATGCGCCGCCCTTTTATCCGTCGGGCAATTTCCGCGAAAAATATGCGACGCAGTTAAATCGCGTTGTGAAAAACGCTTCTCGCATTTTTACTAAGAACCTGAATTTTGACGCTGTTTTTCCGTCCGACAAAAAGAACGAAATTACGCATCGCACAACGCTTTCACTGACGATTGACGCGAATAATAACGTAGAAATTAAGGGTCAAAACCAGCATTTTGAAACACTCGACCAACTAATTCCGGCGCTTTTCGCCCTGAATCCCGACCGTTTGCCCGATTACGAACCGTCTGTGGAGGCGTTTTACAAGATTTTGCTTGCTGCGTTGCATTTTACGGCAAACGGCGCGATTATTCCGCAAATTGTTCAGAAGGAAGATAAAAAATTCATTATCGGCTGGTTGCCTGCAACGATTGACAACCGCGTGAAAACGATTGTGGAAAAACTGACGGCGCTTTTGCCCGAAAGCTTGTTGTTTGTAAAAACAATTATTCGCAAAAAAGAACAGGTATTACCGGTTGAAAACCAAACTGCCGGCTTATTATCGTTATTTATCGGGCGCTTTGTTTTTCGTTTTTCAAACCTGAACGACGATTTGTTCGATACGCTGTTTTTCAAAAATCATTCGTATAAGTTCGACGGAATTGCCGAAAACGCTTTGAGCGGCGGTATAAAAGTTTGGCTCGATCGCTATTACCTTACCGCCGAACAGTATAAACCCGTCATTACCGTTTCGGAAACGCTGATGGACGAGTTTGAAATTTCGATTTCAGTAGAAGATACGACGCAAACGGAACAAATTCCGGTATCGCTTGAAAAAATACTTTCGCAAAAACAATACGAAAAGCAGCGTTTTAAAATCCTGCAATCCATTTCGCTGCTCACGCCTTTTGTGCGAGGCCTGGATACGCATATCAATCTCGGCGGAAATACGCCCATTCGTTTCTCGGTCGACGAGTTTGCGCCGTTTCTGATGAACGTTTTGCCCGCCATTCGCCTGCTTGATATTAAAATCCTGTTGCCTAAATCGCTGCAGGAACTTTTGCATCCGAAAATTTCGGTAAAACTCAAACGGAAAACGCAGGAAGGCGGCTTTTTGCGTTTAGACGATTTGCTCGCCTTCGACTGGCAGGTAGCGTTGGGCGACCGGCTTATTTCGCCCGAAGAATTTAACCGCCTTTTCCGCAACGCTTCAAAACTCTTCAAATTCAAGGAGAATTACATTTATGTTGACGACGCCGATTTGGAAAAAATCCATAAGTCGCTTACTTCCGCCAAACCGCCTGCGGCGTTTGAACTGTTACAAACGGCTTTGGCGGAAGAATACGAAGGAGCGCCGGTACTTTTGACAGACGAGGTAAAAACCTTGATAAGCGAATTTACTTCCAACGAAAATATCGCTCTGCCAAAGGGACTTAACGCTACGTTGCGGCCTTACCAGACGCGTGGATTTTCTTGGATGTACCGCAATTCGCGCATCGGTTTCGGCAGTATTATTGCCGATGATATGGGGTTGGGGAAAACGCTGCAAGTGATTTCTATTTTGCTGAAATTTAAAGAAGAAAAAGCGCTTGATAAAAAACGTCGCGCCTTGGTTATTGTGCCCACCGGCCTGCTAACCAACTGGCAGGCGGAAATTGCCAAATTTGCGCCTTCGCTTACTTCGCATATTTTTCACGGCACGGCGCGCGATTTAAAAGCGTTTGACGCCGACATTATGCTCACCACTTACGGCGTTTTGCGGAGCGACCACAGCTTATTGAAAAAACAGAAATGGCAGGTAATGATTATTGACGAAGCGCAAAATATTAAAAATGAAGTAACCGCACAGTCGAAAGCCGTAAAATCCATTCCGGCAAATATCCGCATAGCCATGAGTGGAACGCCGGTGGAAAACCGTTTGAGCGAATTTTGGTCGATCATGGATTTTACCAACAAAGGGTATCTGGGAACAATCAAAACGTTTAAGGAAAATTATGCCACGCCGATACAGGTGTTTAACGATGAGCAGACTGTGCGGAAGTTTAAAAAAATAACCGCGCCGTTTATGATGCGCCGGATGAAAACCGACAAAACAATTATTTCCGACTTGCCCGACAAAATTGAACAAAATCAGTTTGTTGCGCTTACCAAACAGCAGGCGGCTCTTTACGAGAAAACGATGCATGCGGCAATGGAGGAAATAGAGGGAATAAAAGGCGGCGACAATCAAACGTTGTTCAAACGGCAAGGGCTTATACTGCAAATGATTTTGGTATTGAAGCAAATCTGTAATCATCCTGCGCAATTTCTCAAAGACAAAAAATATGACGCCGCCTTGTCCGGCAAATGCGAATTGCTGTTTGAACTCTTAGACAGCATGACAGAGAGCGGCGAAAAAGCGCTCATTTTCACGCAGTTCAAAGAAATGGGAGATATGCTCGAAAAGTTTGTCGGCGAGCGTTTCGGCGAGCGTCCCTTGTTTTATCACGGCGGATGCAGCGTAAAGCAGCGCGAAGAAATGGTGCAACGCTTCCAGCGCAACCGCGCCGATAAAATTTTTATTCTTTCGCTCAAAGCGGCAGGCACGGGGTTAAATCTCACAGCCGCTTCGCACGTTATTCATTACGATCTGTGGTGGAATCCCGCAGTTGAAAACCAGGCAACCGACCGCGCTTACCGTATCGGGCAGACCAAAAACGTAATGGTGCACCGAATGATTTGCAAAAACACGTTTGAAGAAAAAATTGACGCAATGATTCAAAAGAAAAAACACCTGGCTGAAATGACCGTTGCCACCGGCGAAAACTGGATTGGCAAGTTGAGCAATAAGGAATTAAGAGAGATATTCGGGTGAGAACGGAAAAAACCGGATACGTAGCGCTGTCCGGTTTTTTTTTCGTTATCCCGTTAATTTAGCGATTTAAATTTTTAGCGAAGCTTTGATTTGTTCTATTTTTTCTTCTGCCGCCTTTTCGGCCTCTGCTCCTTCTTCCGGATTACTTATTTTGTCATGTACTTCGCAATAAAATTTAATTTTAGGTTCTGTGCCCGAAGGACGGATTGATACCTTTGTTTTGTCTTCGGTTACATATTGAAGCACATTGGATGTGGTAGGCATATCCACTATAAACGTTTCCTTATCCTGGCAGCTATATCCTTTTAATGTAGAATAATCATAAATAAAAGCTACTTTGGAGCCTGCTATTTCTGTTAACGGATTCTTGCGGTAATCAGCCATCATCGCTTCAATTTCTTCCGCTCCGCTTTTGCCTTTCTTTACGACGGATATTCCTTTTTCATAAGAAAAACCGTATTCCACATAAATACGTTGTAATAATTGATATAGCGAAAGCCCCTGATCTTTAGCCCAAGCGGTTATTTCGGCAAGAATAGCGCAGGCGGATACGGCGTCTTTATCACGCACAAAATCTTCGCACAGAAAGCCGTAGCTTTCTTCTCCTCCGCCAATGTAGCTTTTCTTTCCTTCATTTTCGCGCATTACTTTGGCAATCCATTTAAATCCGGTATAAACGTCAAACAATTCTACGCCGTTCTTTTCGGCAATCGTGCGGACAAGTTCGGTAGTTACAATTGTTTTAACAATATATTCTTTTCCTTCCAGCTTTCCCGATTCTCGCCGGCGGGTAATCAGGTAATAAACAAACAACAAGGCTGTTTGATTGCCATTAAGCAACACCCATTCGCCTTGGTTATTTTTTACGGCGGCTCCTGCGCGGTCTCCGTCGGGGTCGGTTGCCAACACCAATTCGGCGTCGGTCATTTTTGCTTTTTCTACAGCCATGGCAAGCGCAGCCGGCTCTTCGGGATTAGGCGAAATAACCGTTGGAAAATCGCCGCTAACCACATCCTGCTCCGGTACATGTATGATATTAGTAAACCCAAAAGCTTTTAACGTATCGGGCACAAGGCGTACCCCTGTTCCATGAATCGGCGTATAAACAATCTTCATATCGCTGTGGCGCATGATGGCGTCTTTCGACAGCGAAATACCGGTCAGCGCCCGGATGTATTGTTTGTCTATTTCTTCCCCTATAATTTCAATCAGGTCTTTATTCCCTTTAAATTTAATATCCGCGGCATTCCGTATTTTGTTTACTTCGGCTATCGTATTTTTATCATGGGGAACAATCATTTGCGCGCCGTCGTCCCAATACGCTTTATATCCGTTATACTCTTTTGGATTGTGCGAGGCCGTAAGGATAATTCCGCTTTGGCACCCCAGTTTGCGAATGGTATACGACATTTCCGGAGTAGGGCGAAGATCGTCGTATAAATAGGTCTTGATACCGTTGGCGGAAAAAATATCGGCTGAAATTTCGGCAAATTTGCGGCTATTGTTACGGCAGTCGTGTCCGATAACGACTTTTATCTGCTCCAGCGCGCCGAATTGTTTTTTCAGATAATTGGATAAACCCTGTGTAGCCGCGCCAACCGTATAGATATTCATTCTATTGGTTCCTACCCCCATGATACCGCGCAACCCACCTGTTCCAAATTCAAGGTCTTTATAAAAAGCTTCAATTAAATCGGCAGGGTCTTCCTTGTCAAGCAGCGCCTGCACTTCTTTGCGCGTTTCTTTGTCGTAGTTTGGCGTAAGCCAACCATTTGCCCGGTTTCTTACCATTTCTAATAACTCGCTATTTTCCATACTTATTATGTATATTACTAAAATTCATTTTTATTTACAGCGTGACAAATATATTAATTAATCGTTAACTATCAATTGAAATAATTGTTTTTGTAGAAACGCCATGCATGGCGTCTCTCCGGCGCGTACGTATGCGAGCGTCGAAACACGAAGCCTCTGATCCATTTGCAAATGCTCCCTTCTGCTTTCTGCTTTTTTAATTCTCCATTCTCCATTCTGCTTTCTCCCTTCTGCTTTCTCCCTTCTGCTTTCTGCTTTTTTAATTCTCCATTCTCCATTCTCCATTCTCCATTTAATTTGGGCGTGCCCCCCGCAAGCGGCGGTCAGGCTTTCCGCTGCAAGTCCTCGTTCGCCTGCGGCTCTCTGCG
>JAIRYL010000012.1 GCA_031267775.1 Tannerellaceae bacterium | reverse complement strand
CAAGCTTTATATAAACTAAGGGATTCCCATTTACATTGTGCGCCGTATTCGTGCAAAAGACGGTATTGGATCACTTCAAACTGCAGTTGCCCCACTGTTCCGACAATCTTCCTGCCGTTAAACCGGTTTGTAAACAATTGAGCGACGCCCTCGTCCATCAATTGTTCAATGCCTTTATTTAACTGTTTGGCTTTCATCGGGTCGGCATTCTCGATATACTTAAACATTTCGGGAGAAAAGCTCGGCAGTCCTTTAAAGTGAAGATCTTCGCCGGCCGTCAGCGTATCGCCAATCGTAAAGTTTCCGGTATCGGGAAGACCAATAATATCTCCCGCAAAAGCTTCGTCTACCACCTCTTTTTTCTGAGCCATAAAAGCTGTCGGGCTACTAAAACGCATCATTTTATCAAAACGTACATGCTTGTAATTGGCATTCCGTTCAAATTTACCCGAACAGATTTTTACAAAAGCGATGCAACTCCGATGGTTTGGATCCATATTGGCATGAATCTTAAATATAAAACCGGTAAAATTTTCTTCTTCCGGATCAACCCTGCGTTCCAGCGCTTGTACCGGACGGGGCGACGGGGCTATCCGGATAAAGCAATCCAGCAATTCTTTTACGCCAAAATTATTCAGGGCGGAGCCAAAGAAAACCGGCGCTACGTCTCCCGCCAAATAAGTATCCGCCTCAAATGCAGGATATACGCCTTCTATCAATTCCAGGTCTTCGCGTAGCTTGGCCGCCAAAGGAGCGCCTATATGCTTTTCGAGTTCAAGGCTGTTTATGTCTTTAAACCCTACGCTCTCTGTTACATATTGTTTGCTCGGCGTATATAAATCCAGCTTTTCTTCAAAAATATTATATACTCCCCTGAAGCGTTGCCCCATATCGACAGGCCAACTTAGCGGGCGAACCTTTACCTGCAGTTCTTCTTCTACTTCATCCAGCAGGTCGAACGGATCTTTCCCGTCCCGGTCGAGTTTATTAACAAACACAATCACAGGCGTTTTACGCATGCGGCAAACCTCCATTAACTTACGGGTCTGCGCTTCTACGCCCTTTGCCGCGTCGATAACGATAATCACGCTGTCCACAGCCGTTAACGTACGGAATGTATCTTCGGCAAAATCCTGGTGGCCGGGCGTATCCAGAATATTTATTTTATGATCTGCATAATCAAAAGCCATAACAGAAGTGGCAACCGAGATACCGCGTTGCTTCTCTATTTCCATCCAGTCGGATGTGGCCGTTTTCTTTATCTTGTTAGACTTAACCGCTCCGGCTACATGGATGGCGCCTCCAAACAACAATAATTTCTCGGTCAATGTCGTTTTTCCCGCATCCGGGTGACTTACAATAGCAAACGTTCTTCTTTTTCTTATTTCCTCAGTATATGCCATATCTGTCGTCAATCATTTAGCTTGGCTAACATCTGTTTCAGGCTTTCTTCCCAATGCGGGATGGTTAAACCATACTTCTTTTTTATCTTTCCTTTATTCAATACGCTATATTGCGGACGTGTGGCGCGGGTAGGATAATCTTTTGTATCGACAGGGACTATTTTACACGAAAGATGTTTCAGTTCCACTATTTTCAATGCAAAATCATACCAACTGCACACGCCTTCGTTGGAATAATGATAGGTGCCCTGGATAAATTCTTTTTTTTCCGAATAATCAATAATAGACAAGATAGCCGACGCTAAATCGCCGGAATAGGTAGGCGTGCCAATCTGGTCGAAAACAACATTCAGTTTGCTATGCTCTTTGTCTAAACGAAGGATTGTCTTTACAAAATTATTTCCAAATTCGGAATATAACCAAGACGTCCGGATAATAATGGCATGGGGACAAACGGCCTTTAAAATAAGTTCGCCTTCATGTTTGCTTCTTCCGTAGGCAGACATCGGACAGGTATAATCGGATTCAACGTAGGGGATACTGTTTGTACCGTCAAATACATAATCGGTAGATATATGTATAACTTTTACTTTTGCCGCCGAAGCTGCCTCGCCCAAACTCCTGACGGCGTCGCGGTTTATGGTTAAACACAGAACTTCTTCGTCTTCTGCTTTATCTACAGCCGTATAAGCCGCACAATTCACCACATAGTCTACTTCGCAGGTTTTCATATAAGCCTGAAGAGCCTCTTTGTTACAAATGTCTAATATGTCGACGTCGGTAAAAAGAAATCTGTAACGCGGATATTGTTTGGACAACAATCTAAGCGAATTGCCCAACTGTCCGTTAGCGCCGGTTATCAAAATTGTTTGCATTGTATATCAATCGTCTAAATGTAATTCGTTTTTTAAATTTGCCTGGTATTTCCCGGATAGCATAGAAAGGAAGGAACTGATTTGTTTCATGCCTTCCATTGTTTCGGCGCTCACTTCTTTTTGTTGCATCCTTAACATCAGATAGCCATAAATGGCCGTAAAACAGGTTTCCAACTCCGGCGTCTCTTCCCCGCCCGATTTGGCGCGCAACTGCACAATATAAGGAAGCGTTTTATAATATGCGGCTCCATAAATCATTTCCTTCGGAGATTTCAGCAAACGGAGGTGAAGGTCTGTCAGCGTACTGATAACATTCCTGTTTAGCTGGATATGGCCTTTTTCCATAACCCCTTCCAATCGCATCATATCTATTAGTTCTTCGTACCACCGGCGTATTTCCTCTTTTACGCCGTCGGGCTGGTCGTATTTGGAAATAACCGTTTGCCAAATAGCATTACCGTCAAAATGATTAGCGCGGATAATATCCTCAACCTGCCACATATAAAGTAAATATTCGGCTATATTTTCTTTTCTTTTCTGCTGAGCGATAATCATGCGAGCAAAATTACATAAAATACCCGGTATTTCATCTCATCCGGTGAAACATTCATGGTTTTGCCGGTTTCATGATTACCCCCAAGCTCTTTTTCCCATCCATTTTGATGATTATCGGTTCGTCAAAGCGAACATGGCAAAGGTAGTCTGTTTCCTGTACAACCGGCTGGGCATTCAAAAAATCCTGGTCGTACCAGCCATCTCCCTTAAAAGGATTTATCGTAAAATAACCCACGCCAAACGAGGTTAAATTCTGGAAGAAGTGAGTTCCCTGGCTGGGATCGATCCGGTAATTCTCCAGGCCGGATTCTACAATCACCCGCGCATAACTGATATGCGGCCACTTAACAGGGATACCCAACCAATGATCGCTGCTTCCCCAGCGTCCGGGCCCAACAAGCACATACCCTGTGTTTTTTCCGGCGAACTCCCTGTTTATTTTCTCTATCTCATAGGATATTAATTGGTTGTTAGCCGAATTAAAAGCTTTGGTCTTTACATAAACAATATCGTATACATTCGACACAACCCCATGTCCAAGCACGCTGGCAGACGAAATAATGGTATCTTCGGGCTTGACGTTTGTCAAATCTTCTTCCATTATCTCCTTATTATCCACTATCGGGCGAATCTGAAGCAAATAAAACGTAGCTTTTTCCGAATGATCGGGGTCTATATTTACGGCAAATTCAATCTCTACCGCACGCCCCATTTCAGTCTGTCCGATATGCAGCGCCTTATCTAACGTTTCGGCCAGGGGGAACACGTCATGCTGTAAGATATTGGCAAACGAAATGATTTTCCTTCCGCCCTGATAATATCCGTCGCGAATAATCTGGTCGTAAGGGTCGTACGTAGAAACAATATACCTCAGCGAGCCATCCGCGTCGGCGTCCTTTACATTCAACCGTAAAAGATTAAACGAGTCGTCTATCGAAAACTGATCCGCCATATTTTTCAGGTCGAGGGCGTAAAACCGGGTTTGAGTTTCCCGAAGGGCAAATTCCATCGTACTCATCTGAAGGATATTATGCGGATGGCGAGGCGAAAAACGCAACGTTATTCCTCCGTCTACAATATATTTTCCCAATCCCAGAGCCAGGTTTACAATTCCGTCTTCCGCCTTTTCGTTTCCAATCGGATAGAAATTTAACGAACGGGCAACGCCCGACATGGTAGGATAGAAACGGGCGTTATACTGCGAACCCACCACTTCCTGTAATACGATCGACATCTTTTCCTGGTCGATCAAGTTGGAGGTAGCCGTCATATAGGCCTTGCTGTCTTTATAAAAAACAGATGCATATACAGCCTTGATAGCGTCGCTCACGGTATGAAGCATTTCGTATTTGTCGGGATTTTTCGGAACCATATACGTAGAATAAATTCCGGCAAAGGGTTGATAATGCGAATCTTCCAGCAAACTGGACGAACGTACGGCTATCGGCCCTTTCACAACGTCGAAAAACGCCATCAGGTCTTCTATTAAAGTCGACGGCAGGCTGGAACGAAGAAAATATTTCAATATCGTATCGTCGTCCGATTCGCTCAGCGCCAAAGGATAAAGCTCATTCGAATCCATAAATTCGTCGAATATATCGGTGCAGATTACAACTGTTTTAGGAATCGTAACAACAAAATTATCCTGATGCAGCTCCGGCGAACGTTTTACCATCGCGCCTATAAAAGCCAAGCCTCTGCCCTTCCCTCCTAAAGAACCATTCCCTATACGGGCAAAATTACTATATTCGTCAAACCGTTCCTTTTGATAAATAGCCACTACCCCGCTATTCTTCATCCGGCGATATTGAACAATCAAATCAAAAATCAGTTGCCTGGCCTCGTCCATATCCTTATAGTCGATAACATCTACGCGTTTCAATACTTCAGCAGGAGGAAACATCGCGCGCGAATAAAAGAAACGGGAAAAATGATTGCGCGAAAGATGATAAATCAACGAATCGTCGGGAATATCAAAAATCTTTTTCTGTAAATCCTTTAAGTCTTTGATCCGCATAATTTCCTCTTTGGTTTTCGGATTCAAAATAACAAAATCGCCGAAACCAAAATGGCGCAT
>JAIRYL010000006.1 GCA_031267775.1 Tannerellaceae bacterium | reverse complement strand
ATTATATTAAAAAACCCTATTCTCCGGCAGAACTAAACCTTCATATAAAAGCCCTTTTAAGGCGAACAGGGATTCAGAAAAAACCAAGCCCGGATAATGCGTTACACGCCATTGGCGCTTATTTGTTTAACCCCAATACGCATATACTGAAGTGGAAGGATGAAGAATTTGAATTAACCGCGCGCGAATCGCAAATTCTGTACAAGTTATATGAGCAGAAAGGCGAAGTGGTGAAGCGGGAAGATATTCTTCACTATTTTTGGGGCGTAAATAATTTTTACGCATCCCGAAGTTTGGACGTTTTTATAAGTAAACTGCGTAAATATCTGGACAAAGATACCTCCATCCAAATACAAACCCTGCGGGGCGAGGGATTTCGCCTGATGTGCTGCCTCCCGTCTCTTTTTCATAACGAGCAGAAGAAAGACGCCAGGAAGGGAACAGACATATCTACCAGCATACCATGAAAGATAGCGACAAACGCCATATCTTTACCCGAATAACGGGTAATGACGCCTAAGGTTACGTCCATCGTGGTAGCCCCTCCCGCGCAGACAGGCGCCAGGCGGCCAAAGTATTTTACAAAGACAGGCGCTCCAAAGAGAGCCATCATTTCGCGCATCATATTTGCCATCAAGGCTATTGCGCCTAATTCCGTAGCGGCCTCTGTGCCGTAGGAAGCCTCGCGCAGCTCGGCTATAAGGATGGAAGAGAGGGAGTAATAGCCAAAACCGCTGCCTATGGCCAGACAATCGACGATTCGCCATTTTGTTACAACCAGGCCCGCCAGCGCTGAGAAGCTGAGCGTGCCGGCGATGGTGGCCAGTGGAACCAGCAAAAGTTTGGGACGGATACCGGCCAGAACCGCTCTCGTTTTTTTATCCGAGCCTATGCTTACGCCTACCTGAAACATCAGGATATATAACACATAGGGGGCGACGTCGCCCAAAACGCCGATTTTCCATTGATCAAGCTGCCAGCCCAAAAAGCAGCCCGACGCAAAAAAACCTGCCATAAGGAAACTTCCCTTCATCCTTCAAGGCTTTTTTTTCTTGAAAAAACAATGATAAACAGCCCACGCAGCCAAAACGCTTCCCAGCGTGCCCGCAAAAGCAATCAGCAAAGCCTGTCCGCCCAATGCCGGAAGGTTATGGATAAGCGCGCGATTGCCGCCTGCCGACAGGCCTAACAGAAAAAGTAGCGCCAGGATGGTATAAGAAATACAGTTCCCCGTTTTCTGTATAAACGCCGCCTTGCGCAGCGCATACCCCGCGGCTATTCCCCCAAACATAATCCCGATAACTATAAACATATCCGTCGCTTTTCGGGTAAAATTGGTAGCAGGACGCTACAACTATTCATTTATTTTCCTGAAAGTAACCGGCATTTCCCAACCTTCGGTTACAGCTACTACCGTTCCCTTCAGTTCTTCTTTGTCGGGTTTGAATGAAATCTTCAGATCATTCCCGTCTACATACAGGCTGCAATGGTACAGATCGCCTTCCTTTTTAATTTCTTTAATCGTATAAGAAGCGTTTCCCACCAGAACCACAGCCGTCAGTTTTCCTTCCGCTTCTTTAAACTCGATACGTCCGTCCTGGTAGCCGTAGGGCGCGTCGGGTAATGAATACGTCCAGGCGCCCTTCAGTTTGTCGCCGGTTGAATCCATTGTCGCCCCATACGCGGCCATCGTAAATAATAAAAGGCTGAAAATAGCCCATACTTTTGTAACTTGTGTTTTCATCATTTATTTATTTTAAAGAATTTATAGCCGTAAATATAGTTATTTATTTGAATTGAATATGCAATACCGCCATTTCCGAAACAGTTCCCACGCGATAAGGAGGCCCTGCAACGCCTATGCCCGACGAAACATAAAACTGCGAATTTCCTTTGCGGTAATAGCCATACGGACATTCGTATATAAATTTCATCAGCAAAGGATACGGCCATAACTGTCCGTAGTGCGTATGGCCGTACAAGCCCAGACTGACGCCGTTCATCGACGCTTCGGCAAACGTCCAGGGTTGATGGTCGAGCAGTATCTTCGGCTTTTCGGGGTCGAGGCCTTTCGTCAAGGCGTGCAAGGGTTTGCGCTTTTTGTTAATATAATCGTCTCGCCCTATCAAATAGCACGAATGATCTATCAAAACAACCGAATCAATGAGCAAAGCGGCGCCCGTTTTACGTATCCAGTTCAACTTGGCGTATCGGTTTGCCCTGTACTCGTGATTGCCCAGTATGGCGTAAACGCCCAAAGGCGCGTATAACCTCTGCAAATCATACTCGGCATGCATCTGCTCGGCAAACCGCGACTCGTAATCCATCAGGTCGCCCGCAAGAACCACCACGTCGGGGCGCTGGGCGTTACTGAGGGAAACAAACTTCTCCACCTGCTTTTTGCGGATAATCTCGCCGATATGAAGGTCGCTCATCATAACTACCTTCAGGCTGTCCAGGCGCCCCGTCCCTTTGGGTATGGTTATATGCAGATGGGTTACCGCCGGATTCATAACCGCCCGGTAAGCATGAATCATCAACCCCGTTACGCCTGCTATAACGGCAAAGAAAAGCCCCAGCTTTACCTGCGCCCAATGCGAAGTAAGCCAGGCCGGATACCAGCGGCGTATCCGGTTTGACAAACGAATGATTTCTATTGCCAGCAAGGCTATCGTAAAATAAAGCAGACAGACATACCATGTTCCGCAAAAATAGAGGATGGATACCATGACGGCGTCGGGCAGGGATTTATGAAAGAAAAAGCCGGCAAAGTATACAAGCAGCTCCATGCCAAACAGCGCCGCATACGGTATCCGCCAGCCGTTCCGGGCGGGTATGGCCTGCCATCCTCTCCAAAAAACATAGGGATTGAGCAGCGCTTGCGCCACTATCGTACTAAAGAATACTTTCATTCATTTAAAGGTAAGGTTACATACTACAAGCTCGCTGTCCGAACCGATACGAAAAGGAGGTCCCCACAAGGATAAGCCCGACGAGGTATAGAAATGGGTATTCCCTTTCTTCAAATACCCGTACCCAAGCTCAAACAGTTGCCCCGTTACAAGCGTTAGCGGCCAAACCTGCCCGCGATGGGTATGCCCGCTTATCTGCAAGTCCACCCCCGTTTCGGCCGCTTTATCCAGTTCGC
This sequence comes from Tannerellaceae bacterium, assembly GCA_031267775.1. Classification (GTDB taxonomy): domain Bacteria; phylum Bacteroidota; class Bacteroidia; order Bacteroidales; family Tannerellaceae; genus DFXE01. The sequence continues at coordinate 2,987 of JAIRYL010000006.1, read as the reverse complement.
GGGGTTGATGGTCTAACAGAATAATCGGCCAGGCCGGGTTTGCCTTTCCCACCAGTTCGCCAACAGGCAAACGGCGGCGATTGCTGTAGTCGTCTCGCCCTGCAATCTGCAAACCGTTTGGAAGCGTTACAACCGAATCGCACAGTAACTGTATCCGGGCAGACCGGAAAAAGGCCTTACTTTCGTCTATCCCGCTTATATATTCATGATTGCCCGGAACCATATAAATACCCAGCGGCGCTTTCAACTGCGCCAGTTCTTCGTCCATTCGCTGGGCGCGAAGCAGAACCACGCTGTTGTCTATCAGGTCGCCGGCTATAAGAATCAGGTCGGGGCGCTGGGCGTTAATCAGGCTTACATACTTTTGGAGCGCCGCCTTGTTTGTCCCATAGCCCAGATGAACGTCGCTCACGGCCACTATCTTTAAGACGCCTGCCGCAGGGGCGTCCGGTTTATTCAGCGTAATATCAAGCTGTTTTATCGTGGGGCGCTTATAATGAATAAATCCGTACAGCAGCACGCAAACCACCCCTCCCAAAACAATAAAAAACCGGCAGGCGCACTGTACATGGAAAAGCCGCAGCAAATCGGCTGCCAGCAAGCCCATAACCATATACAGGGTAAATACCAGCCAGCCCGTGCCAATCTGATGCAAATAATGAGCCAGCGTGGCGGGAATAGCCGCGTCTCTTTTAAGCATATACAAAAAAGAGGCCGCTCCCAGCCAGTACAGAACGGCCGCCGTTAGCTTAAAACCAATTGGCAAGCCCCAAAGAGCCTGCCAACCCCGGATAAATACATATACATTCCCGCTAAAATAAAGCCCGAAAAGAATAATAAAAAACGCCGCCATCCGCCTTCTTATTTTTTAGGATATCCCACCGGATTATTCATCAGCAACAAATGGTGATCCGTCAGTTTCAATACCGTTTTCAGCGCTTCCTGATCCATGCTGGCGCGCGGCACGGTAGCAAGTCCCAGCCCGGCGCAGGCTATATTGATATTCTGGCAAACAATGCCCACGTCTACCGCTCCCATCAGCTTAGCCCCGTCATTTACAGGATTACTCAACCGGGATAAATCGGATACCAAAACAAGGCATACCGGCGCCGCTTTCACAAAGTCCTGCCCCCCGGCCACGGCGTCTCTGTAATCGCCCGAAGCCACAGGCTGCAAAGCATGCGCCCCGGCGTCGTAAAAATACACCCCCTCTTCCATCACAACATATACGTCTACATCCTGCACATTCATGGCCGATGGAGCCGTCCGTTTCCCGTCGGCGCGATTCATACCGTTAGCCGCCCACAGCAAGGTAGATAAATCCTGCCACTTCAAGTTGCCCGGAGCAAATTCGCGTTCCGACTTCCGGTCGTTAAAAGCCTTCAGCAGCCCCTCCCCGCCCGTTTTGGCCGGAGGAACTAATTTAATAGCCGTCAAATCCTGAGCCTGCATACATCCAATCGTTAAAAACACACCAATAATAAATACTAAATACTTCATAATCTGTCTACATTATGGGTTAAACAATATACAAAAGTATAAAAAATATCGAATATAGCCACCCGCAATTAAATGGAGAATGGAGAATGGAGAATGGAGAATGAAAATAAATCGAACGAAAAAAAATGCAGCGCCAATCATTCTCCCCATGCAAGAAGCCTCTCACCCATTTGCAAATTCTCCATTCAGCTTTTTTAATTCTCCATTCTCCATTCTCCATTCTCCATTTAATATGGGCGCGTCCCCCCTCCCTTCGGTCGGGCGGTCGGGCTTTCCGCTGCAAGTCCTCGCTCCCTCCGCTGCGCTCCGTTCGTTCCGGGCTATCCGCTGCAATCCTCGCGCGTCGCTCCGCTCAAAGGCTCGCGCTTCGCCCTTCGCCCCCGCCGCCCAAACGCGGAGGGAAGGAGACGCGGGAGGAAGGAGACGCAAAGCATTGCGTCTCTACGCGCGCGCGATTTTTAATTATCAATTATCAATTATCAATTTAATTGAGGAGCGTTTTTCGCAGAAACAGCGCGCGCCGAAATTCCCGTAAATGCGCGCGTAAATTTCCACAGGCAAGGAAATATATTTTCACAGGCACGCGCGTAAATTTTCATAGGTATGCGCGCAAATTTTCATAGGCACGCGCGCAAAATTTCATAGGTAAGAAAATATATTTTCATACGGTAAGGAAATTTATTTATATAGGCAAGGAAATTTATATCCATAGGCAAGAAAATTTGAAGGGCGTCTGATTCGCCAAAAAACACATAATAAGCCGCCGGCCAGGCATTCCCTGCGCGCGCGATCATCGGCTATCAGTAAAGAAAAAAGAAAGCCGTTCGGAAAAACGTTGCCCGCCGTGAGAAAATTCCTGCGCGAAAGGGAGCGCTTTTCGCAGAAACAGACTGCGTTTAAATTTTCATGAGTACCCGTCTAAATTTTCTCAAATACCCGTCTAAAAAATCTTACTTATGTTTTTAAAATTTCATACTTATGTTTTTGAAAAATCTTACTGTGTTTTTGAAAATTCATACTTATGTTTTTTGAAAAACACAGTATGTTTTTTGAAAATCATACTGTGTTTTTTTGAGGGGTCTTTTACCCGCCAAAAAATACGTGCCGGGCCGTCGCCCAGGCGCTCCTTGCGCGCGCTTGACCGGCGACTGTCTTTGAAGAAAAAAATCAGCAAAGGGCGACCATATTAAATGGAGAAAGCAGAAAGCAGAAAGCAGAAAGCAGAAGGGAGAAGGGAGAAGGGAGAAGGGAGAAGGGAGAAGGGAGAATTAGCAAATGGATCAGACGCTTCTTGCATGGGGAGAATGATTGATGCATTTTTTTCGTTCGATTTATTTTCATTCTCCATTCAATAAGTTCTTCATTCTACCTTCTGCTTTCTGCTTTCTCCCTTCTGCTTTTTTAATTGTCAATTCTCAATTGTCAATTCTCAATTCTCAATTGTATGTGATCTGCGTTCAATCCGTCACAATCATTTTTTGAACCAG
>JAIRYL010000135.1 GCA_031267775.1 Tannerellaceae bacterium | reverse complement strand
TGTAGGATTGAAGCGTTATAACCCCAGACCGCAGGTCTGAATATAAAATAACCCCCAATGAAGCGTAGCGATTGGGGGATAGCCGAATAACTCCTCATCCTCCCTCAACCCGGAGGGTTGAATAAAGGTTTATTTTTGAACAGAGTTATAGTATTTTAGAGGCGCTCTTATTCGTATTCTTTATCCGTTCGCTCTTTGAGACGCCCCGCTTTCTACTTTTCGCTTTCTGCTTTTCATTCTTGCTTTTGTCGTTTGTTCGCGCAAGCCGCCGCGTTCCAAAAAGTCTTTCCCTGAAAATTAGAGGCGCCGAACTTGGGTTGTTATCGCTCTATTTTGTACATTTGCGCCTGTTTTTAACAGGGTGGAACATTTTCAATTCTTAAAAAAACTGTATCTAAACAATTTATATAATGGAAAACTTAGAAATCGGGCTTTTATTGATGGTAGTGGGAATGGCTACCGTATACGTAATTCTGTTAATTGTTATCTATCTCGGCAAAGGATTGATTACTTTAGTAAACAAATACGCGCCCGAAGAAACGACCGTAAAAAAACAAGTTTCTCCCTCGCCAATACAATCATCCGCCCATAACCTTTCCGGATCTGCAACGGCCGCCATTGTTTCGGCCGTAAGCCTGGTTACAGCCGGAAAAGGCAACGTAACTAAAATTGAAAAGTTATAATATTTCCATACATAATAAATCATGAAAAGAGAAATCAAATTCAGTTTGGTCTTCAGAGACATGTGGCAATCGGCCGGAAAACATGTTCCCCGCGTCGACCAGCTAACCAGAGTAGCCCCCGCCATCATCGAAATGGGTTGTTTCGACCGCGTAGAAACAAACGGCGGGGGATTTGAACAGGTTAATTTATTATTCGGCGAAAATCCAAATAAAGCAGTACGGGAGTGGACAAAACCATTTAAAGAGGCAGGCATTCAGACGCACATGCTCGACCGCGCCTTGAATGGATTACGTATGAGCCCCGTACCCGACGACGTTCGCCAATTATTCTATATGGTGAAAAATGCGCAGGGAACCGATATCGCCCGTACATTCTGCGGCCTTAACGACGTAAGAAACATCGCCCCTTCTATTACATACGCAAAAGAAGCAGGTATGATTTCACAATGCGCTCTTTGCATTACCCATTCTCCCATCCATACGGTGGCGTATTATACTCAAATGGCTTTTGAACTGATTGAACTGGGCGCCGACGAAATCTGTATAAAAGATATGGCCGGAATCGGACGTCCTTATTCCTTAGGCCAAATCGTTAAGAATATCAAGTCTACCTGTCCGGAAATACCTGTTCAGTATCACAGCCACGCAGGGCCGGGTTTCAGCGTAGCTTCTATTTTAGAGGTTTGTAACGCCGGTTGCGATTATATCGACGTGGGTATGGAACCTCTTTCCTGGGGAACAGGGCATGCCGACTTGCTTACCGTTCAGGCCATGCTGAAAGACGCCGGTTACAAAACGCCCGAAATCAACATGGAAGCCTATATGAAAGTACGAAGCTTGATACAGGAATTTATGGATGATTTCTTAGGCCTGTACATTAGCCCGAAAAATCGCCTGATGAATTCGCTCCTTATCGGCCCGGGACTTCCCGGAGGTATGATGGGCAGTTTAATGTCTGACCTGGAAAAGAACCTGGAAAGCGTCAACAAAAGTAATATCAAAAACAATAAACCGCTGATGACGCAAGACCAACTGCTTATCAAACTATTTGACGAAGTGGCCTACGTCTGGCCAAGGGTAGGGTATCCTCCCTTAGTAACGCCTTTCAGCCAATACGTGAAAAATTTAGCCTTGATGAATGTGATGCAATTGGAAAAAGGCAAAACCCGCTGGAGTATGGTAGCCGACGATATCTGGGATATGATACTGGGTAAAGCAGGACGCTTACCGGGCAAACTGGCTCCCGAAATTATAGAAAAAGCCAAACAGGAAGGACGCGAGTTTTTCCAGGGAAACCCGCAAGATAATTACCCCGACGCTTTAGATAAATATCGTAAACTGATGAACCAAAGGCAATGGGAAACCGGAGATGATGATGAAGAACTTTTTGAATACGCCATGCATCCGGCCCAATATGAAGCGTATCGCTCGGGAAAAGCAAAAGTAGAATTCCTTGCCGACGTAGCGAAACGTAAAGCCGAAAAGAACGCCGCCGTTTCACAGCCGGCCGCCGCGCCGCCGCCCGTTAACCCTGTAGCCGCCTCCTTTACCTTACCTGCTACCCCGCAGTATATGAATGTAGACGTAAACGGGCAAACGTATCACGTTACCGTAAATTTCGGCAACTCTTCAACCGTTGAACAAACCAATCAACCCCCGGAAGCGCCGGCGTCTCCCGCAACTAAAACGGGCGGCGCCGGAACAGACGTTTTGTCTCCGCTGGAAGGTAAATTCTTTTTAGTGAAAAGCGCTTCGGATACGGCCCTCAAAGAAGGCGATACGGTAAAAGAAGGCGCTATTCTTTGCTATATCGAAGCCATGAAAACATATAATGCGGTTCGCTCGGAATGTAGCGGAACTGTTACGTCCATTGTTCCTGCTCCGGGCGATACGGTTTCCGAAGATGATATCTTAATGGTTATTCAGCCATGAAGGAGATAGCTGGTAATCTCTATGAAATGACTGCATTCGGTAGTATTATCGCTCAACCGCAGTTTCTCGTTATGTACCTGTTAGGTTTCGTATTGCTTTACCTCGGTATCAAAAAGCAGTACGAACCATTACTGCTTGTACCCATCGCTTTCGGCGTATTGCTTGCCAACTTTCCGGGAGGCGATATGGGCGTTATTCAAGCAGACGAAAACGGCATGGTCTGCATCCATGGCGTCGTAAAAAATATATGGGAGACGCCCCTGCATGAGATTGCTCATGAGATGGGACTGATGAATTTTTTATACTATATGCTCATCAAAACAGGTTTCCTTCCTCCCATTATCTTCATGGGCGTCGGCGCTTTAACCGATTTCGGTCCAATGCTGCGCAACCTGCGCCTTTCTATTTTCGGCGCAGCCGCCCAATTAGGTATATTTGCCGTTTTACTGGTTGCCATACTCATGGGATTTACCCCTAAAGAAGCGGCGTCATTAGGAATTATCGGCGGAGCAGACGGGCCGACGGCTATTTTTACAACGATTAAGCTGGCGCCCCACCTGCTTGGGCCAATTGCCATTGCCGCTTATTCCTATATGGCGTTAGTTCCCGTTATTATACCCCTTGTCGTTAACTTGCTCTGTACAAAAAAAGAATTATGCATTAACATGAAAGAACAAGAGAAGACATATCCTTCCGACGTTAAAATCAACAATATCCGCGTTTTAAAGATTATCTTTCCAATAGCTATCACAGTAGTAGTCGCTTTATTTGTACCAAGCGCCGTTCCATTGATCGGTATGCTTATGTTTGGCAATTTGATAAAAGAAATCGGCGCTACAACAAGCCGTTTACACGACGCCATATCCAACAGTATCATGAACACGGCAACCGTATTCCTTGGCTTATGCGTCGGCGCTACCATGACGGTAGAGGCTTTTCTTAATTTAACGACAATCGGAATTGTAATCGGCGGCTTCCTGGCATTTGCTCTTTCCATAGCAGGCGGTATCCTGATGGTGAAGCTGATGAATCTGTTTGTCAAAAAGAAAATCAATCCGCTTATTGGAGCTACCGGTTTAAGCGCTGTTCCGATGGCGTCGCGCGTAGCCAATGAAATAGCGTTGAAATACGACCAGAAAAATCATGTGCTCCAATATTGTATGGCCAGTAACATATCGGGCGTCATAGGTTCTGCCGTTGCAGCGGGAGTATTGATATCGTTTCTCGGATAAATCTAAATGTATTATAAGGCGCTGTTCAAACAGCGCCTTAGCCGATTTCTTTCGCCCGCATTGCAGCCGGCCAGGTTATAAAAAGCTGCCATCGGTATGGATGCGCGGGAGGAATTGCCGTTAGAATAACGTATCGCATGCTCCGATAAGGAATTTGCGCAAAAATAGATGGATCATTCGCCCTAAAAATACTACATTTACACGACATACAAATGAACAACTCATAACCGAAAAAACATTAAGTCATGAAAACAAAGGCATTTATCTTATTGCTTTGGGCTTTATCCCCCCTGCTTTTCCCGTTATCCGCCCAGCGTGAAATAAAGTTACAGAACATCAATTGCTATAACCTTGGCGACGGACGCTATTATTGCCGCTACACAGCCTCCGAGAAACCCATACAGGGAACAGCCCGGATTATCGACGGGTATACCACGCAGTATATCGACGCCACGTTCAACGACGGTATCCCGCACGGAAGCTGGAAAACCTACCGCCACAACATACTGGCGGAGGAATACAATTACGACAAGGGACTGCTGCACGGCGCAAGCAAGGAATACTATCCCGACGGCTCCCTTAAATCGGTCAGGAATTACGCCGGCGGAAAACTTCATGGCAAGTTGACAGACTATAACGGCGACGGAACGGTAGGACATGAAGCAAACTACAGGGACGGTCTGCAGGACGGCCCGGAAATTACATACGACGCCGGGGGAAAGATTCGCTCCCAAACCGTTTATTCATCCGGCAAACCAACCGGAGCGCAAGTCCGGGATTTTGACGATTATACGCTAACGGCAAACTACGACGCCAAAGGCGATTTAGACGGAGAATATGCCGAAATGTTTCGCAACGGAAACGTAAAAACCAAAGGAAAATACATCCATGGCAAAAAAGAAGGCGTATGGGAAACCGGACGGAAGGATGGAAAGAAAATCGCCACGGAAGAGTATAAAGACGGCGACAAAGTGAAAGAAACCGCCTATTATACCGACAACACCGTAGAACGGGTAAGAGAAATTAAAAACGGGAAAAAAAACGGCTGGGAACGGACATATAACTATGGCGACGGAAGCCTGAAAAGCGAACTCTACTACAAAGACGGCCAACTTGCCTCGGCCGCCAATCCGAACCAGCCCGGCAAACCGGGATTAATCAAACAAACCAAACATATGACCAGTAACCTGGGCAGCTTCATACAAACGTTCTACCAGTCTGACGGACAATACGAAGGCGCGTACGAAGAACAATACGAAGACGGCGGCGCCATCAAAACAAAAGGACAGTATGCCGGCGGCAAAAAAGAGGGCGCCTGGACGTACGAAACCAGCAGAGGCGAAAAAGAACGGGAAGAAAACTATGTGGCGGGAAAACTAAACGGATTGGTTCTGAAATACGACGACGGCGTAGTCCGGGAATCTGTAGAATACCGCGACGATACGCCCGACGGCGAATTTAAACAATACGATCCCGATGGAAAACTCATCTTGAAAGGAGCTTTTAAAAACGGCAAGCGACATGGAGACCTGGAAGAATACTATCCAAGCGGCAAGATAAAAGCAACATACGCCTACGACAACGGCTCGTACAACGGCCTGAGACAGGATTTTTACGCTAACGGACAAACCCGCATGGAAGAGACCTACGTAAACGGACGAAAAATAGGCCCCTATAAACAATGGACGGAAAACGGACAACTGATACGCGAGGGAGAATCGGCCCGCTCCGGCGTCGTATTTGAAAAAAATTACGTAGACGGCAAACTGCGCCGCCACGAATATCGTGATGAAGACGGCGTGAAAAAAATAGACGTTTACGATATAAACGGAAAGAAACAATAGGATTTAGAGTAGCCGGACGCGGGTTGTATATCGGGCGTAACAGGTTCTGCCGTTGCCGCGGGGGTATTGGTATCGTTTCTCCGGATAAATTTAAACGCATTATAAGCAGATTTCTTTAAGCTATGTGAAAAAAATGCGCCTGCATGCGGTTATACGGAATTATTTAGTTTAATTTGCGAATTAATAAAGGATGATATATCCTTTTTCTTAAAAAAATGCATCGAATATGAAGGACACCCATGAAGCTAATTTGCCAGCAGAAGAGAATGGTGAATTAGAAGAAACGAAAACGTCGGAAGTTACCCCCGAAAATGCCACTGTATCCGAATCTGTGGAAAACGAAGATTCTATGGTTGAACGGCAACCGGTAGAGCTGGTAGAACAAGCGCCGGTAGAACAAGCAAACGAAGAGGTAATAGATAAACCTTCCGAAGAAGTTACTCCCGCGAATGTTAAAAAACCGACTAAAGAGGAAATTCTGGCTAAACTTACCCGGTTAGCAGAAAATCTGGCGGAAGACGCCCGTATTGAAATGGAATCTTTAAAGCAGACCTATTATAAAATTCACAGGGGAGAAGTGGACGAATTAAAGAAGGCATTTCTTGAAGAAGGCGGCGACGAAAATGATTTTCAGATACCTCAAGATGAGACGGAAGATAAAATAAAGGAACTTCTTGCACAGTATAGAGAGAAAAAGGCGCGTTTACATGCCGAAGAAGAACAAGTAAAAGCGGCCAACTATGCCTTGAGGCTTCAATTAATCGACCGACTGAAAGAGTTAACGGAAAGTCAGGACGATTTCAACAAGCTTTATAATGGATTTAAAGATATACAGCGCCGGTGGAAAGAAACGAAACCGATTCCGCAGGAACACGCAAACGAATTGTATAAAAGCTATCAGTTATACAGCGAACGTTTTTATGATATAATCAAGATAAACAACCAGTTTCGCGATTACGACTTCAAGAAGAATCTGGAGATGAAAACGACGCTTTGCGAAATAGTTGAAAAACTGATGGATGAACCGGACGTAATATCAGCCTTCCACCAATTGCAGAAACTGCACCAGCAATGGCGCGAAATCGGCCCTGTAACAAAAGACCTCAGGGAGGATTTGTGGACGCGGTTTAAAGCGGCGTCTACCGCTATAAACAAAAGGCATCAACAGTATTTTGAGTCTCTTAAAGAAAAAGAACAGGAAAACCTGGACGCTAAAACAGCTATTTGCAAACAAATTGAAAGCATCGATTTCAGTTTGTTGAAAACCTTTAAAGAGTGGGACGAAAAGAACAAAGAAGTTATTGGTTTGCAGGAAAAATGGAAAACCATCGGTTTTGCGCCTAAAAAATACAACGTAAAAATATTTGAACGCTTCCGTGTGGCATGCGACGGCTATTTTAACAGGAAAAGCGATTTTTACAAAGGTATTAAAGAAAACATGGAGAAAAACCTCCAACTGAAAACGACCTTATGCGAAAAAGCGGAAGCGCTGAAAAACAGTACGGAGTGGAAAGAAACGACCGAGAAGATGATTGCTTTGCAAAAAGAATGGAAAACCATTGGTTCTGTCGCCCGTAAGCATTCCGATATAATTTGGAAGCGTTTTATTACGGCTTGCGATGCTTTCTTTGAAGAAAAAAACAAAAATGTTTCTTCTCAAAAAAATGTCGAACAGACAAACTTAGTCGCTAAAAAAGAACTGATAGAGAAAATTAATGCGCTGGACGACCGTTTGGAGTATAATACCGCATTAACCATGCTAAAAGGATATATGCTCGAGTGGGCTACGATTGGCTTTGTTCCCTTTAAAGGAAAAGATAAAATATATAAAGAATATCACGATGCTGTAGACAAACAGTTTGATCGCCTGAAAGTAGATCAAAGCGAGCGGAAAATGGAGTCTTTCCGAAACAATCTCAACGAAATGGCCGGCGAGAAAGGAAAAGGAAAACTTTACGGAGAACGGGAGAAACTGATGCGCGCCTACGAGCGTATGAAGAACGAACTGCAAACGTATGAAAATAACATCGGATTTCTTAGCATTTCGTCAAAAGGCGGAGGCGGCCTTGTAAAAGAAATGGAACGCAAAATTGAAAAATTAAAAGAAGATATGGGGCTTATCGTGAAAAAGATTGACGCCATCGACGAAAATTTATAATAAAAAGGCGTAAAGAGCTGCTTTTAAAGTAGCTCTTTTGTTTTTTACCGCATCTTATGAAACCCAAGCTGCATTATTATAATCCCGGACATGAAACGGCGGCGCTACAAGGCGCCAATTATACGCCTCCGGTTAACGTTAGGAGGATGCTGAGCGAACTGGCCTTGTTGCCTGTCTGGTATGCGGATAAAGGAGATTATGTATATACGGAACAGAAAGCGCCTCGCAACTTCCTGTCGCTATTGCCCGAAGAAATACGCCCGGACGTTACGATCTTTTCAAGTGAAACCTCGCGCTTGCGCACTTCTTCATTCCCTGAAATGCTGGCTGCTCCCTGGGGGCTTTCTCTGCAAAGTATCGAGTTCTATACAAATTTAATGAACCGGTATAAAGTTACAATAGAGCTCCCTGTATGGAAAGACGATTATGTAACGTTAACCGGTAGACAAACGGGCGCTGCGTGTTTTAAAAAAATACGCCAACTTCTTCCCGACGTTTCTTTCCCATCTCCCCCCCTTTTCTTTTCAAAATTACCGGATATCGAAGCCTGGCTTTACGAACATCCCGAAACTTCTGTTGTAAAAACCCCTTATTCGTCGTCGGGAAGGGGCTTGTTGTGGCTGAATGACGGTATATTAAAGGAGAAAGACAGAAATTGGATAAAAGGGGCGCTCCGGAAACAGGGAAGCGTCAGTATCGAGCCGGCTTTGGATGCAAGCAGGAATTTTGCTATGGAGTTCTTTATCGATAAACAGGGAAATGTTCGATACGAAGGATTATCTGTTTTCGACACGTCCCCCAAAGGAGCGTATCGCGGCAACAGGCTCGCCGTGCAGGATGATTTGGAAAATACAGTTTCTTTTTCCATCGGAAAAACACGGTTTCAACAGGTAAAAGAAGCGGCGGCAGAAGCCGTCGGGGAGATTTATGCGGGATATTCCGGTTATCTGGGCGTCGATATGCTTGTATATAAAACCGCAAAAGGGACAAACGCCATACATCCCTGTATAGAAGTTAATCTGCGTTATACGATGGGAATGGCGGCTATCCGGTTATTTGAAAAATATATCCACCCTGATGCGCATGGCGTTTTCGATCTCCTGTACGAGGCCGAACCTGAAATGGCAACTCAAGTTCATCGGAAAAACAAAAAAGAGTATCCTCTTACGTTTAAAGATGGTAAACTCAGATGCGGCTACCTGTCGCTTTGTCCGGTTACCAAACAGACGCATTACATCGCTTATCTTATTATTCAATAAAAAAAGGGAGGAAAGCGTAACCTTACCGGAGGTAAACCCGTCAAAAAACAGTATACAGTAAAAACAAATTAAGATATGAAAACAAACGTATTAATTCTCATTGCTTGTTTATTATTGATAATGAACAGTTGTAACCCGTTCCACACAATCATACGGGGCGACGGTAATCTGGTTACCCGGACATTAACTCTTGACGATTATGACGTTATTGAAGCCAGTCATTCCATGAAAATAACCTATGTCCAGTCGGAAGACATCCCTGCTTTAACTGTCACTACCGATCAGAATATCATGGAAAAATATATCTTTCAGGTGAACGGAACAAAACTGGAAATAAAGCCTAAAGATGAATATCGCCGCACGACTAATTTCCTTCCAACTCAATTTACGGTTACTACTCATTCAAAAGGACTGAAAAAAGCGGATTTAGCCGGAAGTATTACGTTCGACCTGGATAGCCTGTTTACCGGAAACGACCTGGAAATTAATTTAGCCGGCAGCGGAACGATCAACCTGAATGATCAGGTTACTGTTCATGATTTGAAAGCAGGCCTGGCCGGGAGCGCCACGTTCAATGCTTACCGGCTAAAGGGAAACGATTTTGACGGAAATATCGCCGGTTCGGGAAAACTCAATTTGGGAGGTATCATGACAAAAGCGACATTTGAAATAGCCGGTAGCGGAATCGTTCGCGCTTTTGACCTTCAGGTAGAAGACCTGGCATGTAACATTGCCGGAAGCGGAGATGTTGAAATCAGCGTCAGCAACAGTATTTCTGCGGATATAGCAGGCAGCGGACGTATTAAACACAAAGGAGATCCGCAAATTATACGCAAAGAAATAGCCGGATCGGGCAGTATCAAGAAGATGGATTGATTAATTGATTAATTAATTAATTATAACCATCCCTCTTTTTTATACCAGGCTATGCTCTCCTCTAATCCCTTATGAAGCGGATAGGCAGGAGAAAAACCCGTATCATCCTGAAGCGGCTTGACGTCGCATATCCAGTTTCGCTGTTTCAGGATCATATATTTATCGCTGTTCAGCGTCATGCGCTTCTTCAGCAATTTCCCTGTCCATTCCGAACACATACAGACTATATAGACCAATCCTGCCGGCATACGGACGTGCCATACAAACTTCTTCCCGATACTGTTCTGTATCTTGCGGGCAAACTCCGTATCTGTGTATACATCTCCGTCAGCCACAAAATAATGTTTGTTTTTCAGTTGTTCGTTTTCCAGGGCAAGAAATACGGCTACCGCTAAATCTTTTACATAAATAAACGTAATCCGTTGAGGCGTAAAACCAACGGCCAAATCAAAGCCCGCCCCGACGGCTTTTATCGCCATAAAATAATCCTTGTCGCCAGGCCCGTAAACGCCGGTAGGCCGCAAAATAAGATACGGAAAATACGCTTGATGAGAAAGATGACATTCGGCTTCCAGTTTGCTTTTCCCGTAAGCCGTATCCGGCAGTTGCGGGTCGTCTAAGCGAATAGGCGTAAAATTCTTTTCATCCCCTTTTCCATACGTACTCAGGCTACTCATCAGTAAAAACTTTCCGGGTTTACAGTTGGCAGCCTCTAATGCTTCAATCAAAGAAATTGCGTATCCGGCATTCACGCGGAAAAAATCATCTTTATTTAAAACTTTGGTTACTCCGGCATTATGCACGACGTAGTCCCACGCTCCATGTTCCCTAACAAAAGCGGTTAGTTGTTCCGTAAGAGCCTCCCTGTTACCATATTTTAAATCAATAAACCGTATACGCTTATCCTGCAAATGAGAACGGTTACTTCCGGCACGAATACCCGCCCACGTTTCATATCCCCTGCGAAGCGCTTCTTCTACTAAAAAGCCCCCAATGAAGCCGCTCGCTCCGGTGATTAAAATTTTTTTAGTTGTCAACTGTCTATGTTTAATGTTTCCTTAATACCCTGCGGGGTAAATCGCCATGCCCGATAAGGTCTACCGGACAGGTATATGCTTCGTCCAACCAGTCTTCCGCTATATCAACTCCTGCATGATAATGCAGCGTTTCATTCACGCAAGCTATATTCTTCACCATGGAAAGAACCGTTCCGATATCATGCGATACTAAAATAATCGCGCTCTTCCTGTTTATTTCTTTCAGCAAATGATTGAAATGAGATTCAAAACGTTTATCTATATATGAGCTTGGTTCGTCTAAAATCAATACTTCCGGACAGGAAACGATCGAGCGTCCTAATAAAACACGCTGTAATTGTCCTCCGGAAAGTTCGCCAATGGGACGGGTAGACAACTCTTCCAATCCCATTTGTTTCATCACGTCGTTTATCCGCTCATGCTGTTTTGCGCTAAATGAACGAAACAATCGTTTTTCGGAAACAAGCCCCGAAGCAATCACTTCTTTTACAGATATGGGAAATTTCTTATCTATCTGATTCATTTGAGGAAGATAACCTATATTCAATGAAGGTATTTCCTTTCCTTCCTTATAAAAACAAATGGAACCCGATACGGCCGGTAATAATCTCAGTATTATTTTCAGCAACGTAGTCTTACCGCCTCCGTTAGGCCCTATGATACCTAAGAAGTCGCCTTCATACAAATTAACCGTTACATTACGAAGTACGGTTTTGACGCCATAAGCGGCTGTTACATTTTTTATTTCGATAAGTTTATTCATCGCCGGCCAACGACTTTCCAATATGAATCATTTCCTCGCTCCAGTTATAGGCTAACGGATTAATTGTAACCAGGCGGCATCCCGTCTCCTTCGCTATCAATTCGGCATTTTTCCGATCAAATTCCTGCTGGATAAATACAACTTTTGTTTGATGCTCTTTTGCCGTTTCCACTAATCCTTTTAATTGGGCAGGCGAGGGTTCTTTACCGTCCATTTCTATACAAAGTTGCGTAAGATTAAACTCTTTGGCAAAATAAGTAAGCGCCGGATGATAAATAATAAACGTACGGTTGGATAGAAGCGACGTCCATTTCGCTAATTCGGCGCCGGTTTCGTCAATCTCTTCCATAAGTCGATTATAATTTTGCCGGTAATATGGCGTATGTTCCTTATCCAAGGCGAGAAAGGCGCTCAATGTATTCCGGGCAATCGTTTTGGCTCCGCGAATCGAACTCCATATATGCGGATCGATACCGGCATGATGATGGTCGCGATGGTCGTCCGCCCCGTCCGCCTCGTCTGTCCCATGAATCAATTCAATCCCTTCCGAAAGATCGAATATTTTCATCTCCGGATTATTTTCCCGTATATTTTGCATCCACGCTTGTTCAAATCCGATATATCCGATTTGCAAATAAGCGAGGCTTTTACTTACCCGAATCATTTGCTGCGGCGCAGGATCGTACGTTTCGGGACTTTGTCCTGCCGGAACTACCGTATGAATGGTAAACTTATCGCCTCCGATTCTCTCGGCAAAATAACGCTGAGGCTCGATTGTAACAGAAATAATTTTCTCGTTTCCCTGTCTGCCGTTACATCCCGTTAAGGATAACAATAAAGCGACAACGATTGCAGATTTTATTTTTACTGTTGAATTCATTTTTACGCAAAATACATATTCCTACTTGAACGCTGCCAGTTGAGCATCTATCATTGTCTCGCCCTTCCCCGAAAAAGTTTTTACTTTTTCCTTATAGCGAACCTTATATTTACCGTCATTCGGGGAGATTATACGGGCTTGCAGCAACGCTCCATTCTCCCATTTTATATCGACAATATATCCCCCTCTGGCGCATAAACCTTTAATTTCTCCGGTTTTCCCCCATGACGAGGGCAATGCAGGCAATAAATGTATTTCATCCGTATGGCTCTGTAATAACATCTCGGCAATACCCGCCGTCCCGCCAAAGTTACCGTCTATTTGAAAAGGAGGATGCGTATCAAACAAATTCAGCAACGTTGATTTGGCCAGTAATTTTTGCACATTATCGCCCGCTTCTTCGCCATCCGATAAACGCGCATAGAAGTTTATCATCCATGCGCGGCTCCAGCCGGTATACGAACCCAATTTAACCTCTCCTTCGTTATACTTGCGCCGGCGTTCAATGGTGCGACGGGCAGCCGCAAACAATTCTTTATCCGCAGCCCGGATAGTAGTTCCCGGATATAAGCCAAAAAGGTGCGATATATGACGATGTCCGGGTTCAACTTCTTCATAATCTTCAATCCATTCCTGTATTGTATTGTAACGTTTGCCAATCTTTATCGGAGGCAATTTCTTCATGGCTCGTTCCAGTTCCTTACGGAATGTTGCATCTATATTTAATTCCTTTCCTGCCGACAGGCAAGCATTCAATAATTCCCTGATAATTTCAACGTCCATCGTAGCGCCATACGTTAGCATAAAAGAAGTCCCGTCGGGTAACTGATACCGGTTTTCCGGAGAATTAGAAGGCGCCGTTACTAAATAACCATTTTTATCTTCAACCAGGAAATCTAACATAAATTCCGCCGCTTCTTTCATACTCGGATAAGCCTCATCCTTCAGGTATGCTTTATTTCTTGTAAAAAGATAATGTTCCCACTGATGCAAGACCAACCAGGATGATGCAATAGGAAACGTCCCCCACCCTACCCCGTCGCTAATGGCGGTACGCCCGAACGGGTCGGTCAGGTGATTCATAGTCCAACCTGCCGAATTATAGGTTTTACGGGCTGTTATCCGTCCGGGTTCCCGCAAAGCGTTTATCAAATTCGAGAAAGGAATAACCGTTTCCGGCAGATTACAAACTTCAGCCGGCCAATAATTCATTTGAATATTGATATTCGTATGGAAATCGGACGACCAGGGGGCATTCATATCTTTATTCCAAATCCCCTGCAAATTGGCGGGGAGTATGCCTGGCGAACGGGAAGAGTTCATCAGCAAATACCGTCCGTACTGAAAATAAAGCGCTATAAGAGAAAGGTCTTCCCTGCCTTCCTGCACATTCTTCAGTCGCTCGTCCGTCGGCTCAAAATCCATCGTCGTTTCGCCTAAAACAAATGACGTCCGACAAAAGATGGCGCTATGCTCCCGTATGTGCCGCTCTTTTATTACATCGTAATTACTCAAGTCTGCCTTATCTAAAATATTCCGGCAAACAGCAGCCGGGTCAATCGTCCGGTCGAAGTTTAATTCCTTGAAATTATAATCGGTTGCTCCCGTAAAATAAAATATAACCTCGTCTGCATTTTCCACATAAAACGAATTATCCGATACAACCAACGTTCCTCCTTTATTCGCTCCCCGTATTTGTCCGGCAAACTTCATGTGCCTTCCGGTTTCGCCCGCATCTTTAAAAGGTAAATCCACTATCTGCCCCTGTATATCCAGCGCTTTATTCGCCGCAGGAGAAGGATAAGCCGTAGCGTCTTGCTCCCGGCTGTAGGATAGCCTGAAAGTCAATTGTCCCGGTTTATCGGCATGTAACCGGATTACAATCATATTATCAGGCGCCGAAGCAAAGACTTCACGCGTAAATGTAGATTCTCCTATCCTGTATTGTACCGTTGTAATACCCGTTTCCAGATTCAGGTCGCGCCGGTAATTTTCCACATGGGGTACAGCGTCCCTGTCTGCATAAAAATCTATGTAAATATCGCCAAACGATTGATACGAGCGAATGCGAAGCGGATCGCTCTTCATATATTTTTCAGAAAGTTCCGCCGCCCCGGCAATTTCGCCGTTAATCAAGCGTTTTTGGATTTCGGGCAAATAAGCGGCAGCGTTGGCATTGGCTTCTGTTTTATACCCGGCCCACAAGCTTTCTTCGTTTAGCTGAATCGTTTCCCGGTAATAGCTCCCAAACACCATAGCGCCCAACCGGCCATTACCAACGGGCAACGCCTCGTTCCAGTCTGTTGCCGGCTGTTTATACCATAATACATAATCAAACGCTAACGCATTCGACGAAAAAAAAATCGCAAAAAGACAAAATAAAACAAGCGGCTTCTTCATGGGAATCTTGGTTGTTTTTAAAGATAGACAAACATGGCTTCATCCTTTCGGAGTTCTCCATAAGATTTTACTTTTTCAATAGCAATTGTTCAATAGCGTCCTTTAATTGAGGCTTTGGAAGAGCTCCCTGCGTCATTCGCGGATTTTCGCCCATGGGCACAAACAATAAAGAAGGGATACTGCTGATACCAAATACAGCGGCCAATTCCTGTTCGGCGTCTGTATCGATTTTATAAATATAAATTTGTCCGTCGTATTCGTCGGCCAATTCTTCCAGTACCGGAGCTATTGCCTTACATGGCCCGCACCAGTCCGCATAAAAATCTATCAAAGCCGGTTTATCGCCCAAATAGTCCCATTCTTCAGGACTTGCCTCATAGTTAGCTACTTTCGCCAGAAAAGCTGTTTTTGTTAAATGTATCGTTTTCACCGCTTTCTCTGTTTCTACTGTTTCAACTCCTTGCCTGTTCGCAGTTGTTTGCGCATTACACGAAGCGAATATCACCCCTACAATAGCCAAAATACATCTTATTTTCTTCATTTGGATTATTTATATGAATTTAAAATCAACTCACTTTTTTATAGAAATTACCTTATCCCTGCTTATACAAAGGTAAGCTGTCATTTTCTACAAAACAAATTTTCATGAAAAAATATTCTCCATTGTCCTATCCGGGGAAAAACAAAAAAACCATTATAACGCCTTCGGGAAATCATTATGAAATGCGAAATAAACAAAATATAACAGTTTCGGAAAAAGAGAGTCTCGCAGGGACGACCCTTTATTAAGGAGGCTTCAACCTGCGGACGGCGTCGTATCCGCGTCCCAAGTCCTTGCGGGTAGCTTGTACAAAAGGTGCGAATTTTTTCAAACACAATTCTCGTGTTTCGTCGGATTAAAAACCTCATTTCAACCTAATTCAAAAAACAAAACAACCTCAGTAGCGGAAACAATTTACAGGTTTTGCACAACCTGCCCGCAGGGACGACCCTTTATTAACCGTTACGAGTTATTAATTTTTCATTCCTATAGCGCTTTTGTAAAACCATTATAATGGTTTTTAAAACTTTTCCGTCTACAAATCATCCTGCCTGAAACAACCGATATGGTTTCACACGTCTTTTCTGTTTTTATTTTTCTTTCCTTTTTCCTTTTATACATGCAAACACAGATACATCGGTACTGATAAGCCGGTTAATACGTATAAAAAAAAAGACTATATTTGTTCAAAAAAAAGCTAATGGTAAACAAGGCTACCGTAACTTTTAGCGAGCTGTACACACAGTTTTACAAAAGCTCTTTCTTATTTGTCAAATCATACGTCAGGGATGATATGGCCTCGGAAGATATTGTGTCGGAATCCCTGATAAGCCTGTGGCAGACCTTGAAAAAAGAAGCCGTTGAACACCCTTATGCCTTGCTTTTAAAGATATTGAAAAACAATGCCTTGAACTACCTCAAACACCAAGACGTAAGGCAGGCCGCCATGGAATCGATATCGTCGAAAATGATACGCGACCTCGACTACCGGATCACTACGCTCGAAGCCTGCATCCCGGAAGAACTATTCTCTGCCGAAATAAACGGGATTGTGGAAAAGACGCTGGCCTCCCTCCCCGAACAAACGCGCCGCGTTTTTGAAATGAGCCGCTACGAACATCTATCTGTCAAGGAAATAGCCGACGCCTTATCCATGAATCCCAAAAGCGTGGAATACCATATAACCAAATCGCTGAAAGCCTTGCGTATCGCGCTGAAGGAATACCTTCCCGCTTTCTTCCTCCTTTTCGGTTTGTAAAAAAGCGAGCGAAACTGCTTTGCGCCGCTTCGTTTGGCCATTGTTGGGAAAACCCGGTAGAAGAAAAAAAGCGGGCGTTGTTTTTAGGGAAGTTGAAGGTTGTGTTGTCTATAATATCACAGAATCATTTTTAGACGCACAACTGATGGATAAAAAACTCTTGCAGCGGTATGTTGAAGGAAACGTCGCAACGGAAGAAATCGAAACGGTCGTAGCATGGCTGGACGCGGACGAAGAGAACTTGCGCGAATATATGGCCTTGCATAAACTATACGACATTACGCTGTTAAATAAACAAGCCGTCAAACAAGCGCCTGTCAGGGAAAAACGAACAATCCCCATCCGGAAAATTTTGTACGAACTGCTCAAAGTTGCCGCCATCTTTTTGCTTCTGTGGCTTGGCATGCAATGGGCTTTCAATAAGCCTCGGCTGCCCCTCCCCACCGTTTATCAAACCTTATTCGTTCCCCCCGGCCAACGAGCCGAATTGACCCTTTCGGATCATACTAAAGTGTGGCTTAATGCCGGAAGCAAGCTAATCTATCCAACTAATTTTGAAAAAGGAAACCGCGAAGTGAGACTGGATGGAGAAGCTTATTTTGACGTAAGTCATTCGGAAACGCAACCGTTTGTTGTGAAAACGAATAAAATGAATATTGAAGTATTGGGGACAGAGTTTAACGTTGTTGATTATACCGGCTATGACGCGCCTGCCGTTTCCTTATTAAAAGGAAGCGTCAAGCTGAAGGGCAACGATATACCCTGGGAATATCTAATGAAAGCGAATGACAATATACGGCTGAAAAACGGCAAATTATATGTATCGCCGATAACAGATTTTGATTACTATAAATGGAAAGAGGGGCTTCTTTGCTTCAATAATGAAACGGTAGGCGATATTATAGAGAAACTGCAATTATATTTTGATGTGAGAATCGATATAAAGAAACAATATCTGTTGAACTATCGATATACCGGAAAATTCCGGACAAAAGACGGGGTAGAGCAGGTATTGAAAGTGCTTCAGTTGGAACACAGATTTTTCTACGCCAAAGATAATGAACTGAATGTAATAACCATTAAATAAAAATGCCTATGGGGAAAAAACAGTCGTAAAAAACATTGACCGGACTATGCGTCCACATAATCCGATCATAAAAACGTCAGTAAACTGACAATTTTTAAATTCAATAAGCGCTCACTTAAAGAACAAGTACAAAGTTATGAAAAAAAAGTATTTAGAAGGGGCTATTCATGTCCTGTTATTATCAGAAGTTAAACGAATTTATAGAGTTATGAAACTAATCTTGGTCGTACTACTAATATGTATTTCGGGCCTTTTTGCCGTTAATATAGATTCTCAGACTGCCCGCGTCAATATAAACGCTGTCAACGTAGAAGCCAAAGAGATTATCAATCAGATAGAAAAGCAGACAGATTACCTTTTCGTTTATAATTACGAAAAGGTAAATCTAACCGAAAAGAAATCTGTAAAAGCAATAGATGCGCCTGTTGCCGAAGTGTTGACAAAAATGTTTGAGCACACAGACGTCGTCTACGCGATGGAAGGCAAAAATATCTTGTTAATGAAGCGAAACGAACCTGTCGGACAACAACAAAACACCCGGCGCATAACCGGCGTCGTTGTCGACCAAACAACAGGAGAACCTATTATCGGCGCCAATGTAGTTGTAAAAGGAACTACAACCGGCACAATTACAGACCTGGATGGGACGTTCTCGCTGAACATTTCCCCCGACGTCAACACTACGCTGGTGGCGTCTTACATCGGTTACGTCAGCCGGGAAGTAAGGGCAACGTCTTCATCTCTGCAAATCTCTCTCAGGGAAGATTCGCAGACGCTGGAAGAAATAGTCGTAGTGGGCTACGGTAGCCAGCGAAAAGTCAACCTCTCCGGAGCCGTCGCACAGGTAGACGCCAAAGCCTTGGAAAGTCGTCCCGTTCAGAACATATCTTCGGCTTTACAGGGCTTGATATCCGGCGTAACGGTACAATCCGGTCAGGGCCGTCCCGGACAGGACGAAGCGACGATCCGCATTCGCGGCGTAGGAACGCTCAATAATGCAAGTCCTTACGTCTTGATTGACGGGATAGAAAGCGGTACGCTGAACTCCATCGACCCGAACGACGTAGAAAGTATCTCGGTACTCAAAGACGCATCTTCTGCGGCCATCTACGGCTCGAAAGCTTCCAACGGCGTTATCCTGGTAACAACCAAACGCGGCAAGACAGGCGATCCGCGCGTGAGTTACAACGGATACGCAGGCGTTCAGACGCCCACGCAGATGATTAAACGCCTCAGTTCGTACGACTACGCGCGCTTGCTCAACCAGGCGCTGGTTGAAGACGGCAAGCCCGAACGATTCTCGGCCGACGATATTCAGAAGTTTCGCGACGGAACCGACCCCGCGTATCCTAACACCAACTGGTACGACCTGGCTTACAAGACGGGATTCCAACACCAGCATAACGTTAATGTAAGCGGCGGAACGGAGAAGGCAAGCTATATGGCTTCGGCCGGATACCTTCAGCAGGAAGGTATACTGCCTAACGCTACGCGCCAGCAGTTTAACGGGCGCGCTAACCTGGACGTAAAGATTTCAGACCGGTTCAAGCTGAGGGCTAACATGGCCTATATCAAGAACGACTACAAAGATCCTAACAGTAGCTATGCAAGCGGTAGTTCAGACCAGATTATCAGACAGTTGAATATTATCGCTCCCTGGATACCAAACCGTACGGCCGACGGCGCTTACGGCACGGTTTCTGATGGAAACCCGATTGCCTGGCTTGATCTTGACCAAACAGTCGACCGGTATAACCAGAACTTCGCCGGCCTTGTAGCCGCAGATTATCGCCTGTTCGACGGACTTACCGTTACCCTGCAGGGCGCTTTTACCAATAACGTGCAGCGTTATAAAAGCCAGGTGAAGGAAATTCAATACAACCCCAGCAAATACCATGGCCCCAGCAGTATTGACGACCGGTATTACCTCTGGAGCCGCACCAATTCCGACGTTCTCCTGAACTACGACAAGCAGTTTGGCCCGCACAGCGTTAAAGCGCTCGCCGGCTGGCACACGGAGAAGTATAATTACAACGAGAACGTGATGAACCGCAAGAATTTCCCTAACAACGATCTCACCGACCTCAACGCCGGTACCGCCTCAACGCAAACCAACACCGGATACAGCCGCGAACTGTCTATGTTATCCGCTTTTGGACGTATTAATTACGACTACGCCGGCCGTTACCTTGCCGAAGCCAATTTCCGCGCCGACGCTTCTTCCCGCTTTGCGCCGGGTAAGCGCTGGGGATATTTCCCTTCTTTCTCGGCGGCATGGCGTATCAGCGAAGAGGCTTTCGTCAAAGACGCCGACGCAGGTTGGCTCAACAACCTTAAAATACGCGCCTCGTGGGGATTGCTCGGCAATCAGGACGCTCTCAACTCCTCGAACGCCAACGACTATTATCCCTATCTGAATACATACGACCTTGACGCGTCTTATCCGTTTGGAGGAACCTTGTATAGCGGCTACTATCAGAAAACGTTCCGCATCGAAACTATCACGTGGGAAAAGGCGCGCACCGTTGGCATAGGCGCCGACTTCGCCGTTTTCAACCATATCGACGCTTCCATCGACTACTACAACCGCAAGACTACCGGCATAATAATGGAAATACCTACGCCGGCAGAGTTTGCCATTGGCGATAATTACCGCGACAATGTAGGCAAGGTGCAGAACAGCGGACTGGAAATCAGCGCAGGCTATACCAACAAATGGGGCGACTGGAGTTTGGGGGCGAGGGGCAACTTCTCGTACAACAAGAACGAAATCCTTAGCCTGGGCGACGTTGAACGGATCATCGACGGCAACTCCGTCAACTACGCAGGCCACGGCATAGCTTCGTTCTATGTTTATAAGGCCGACGGATTTTTTCAGTCGCAGGAAGAGGCAGACGCTTTCATGGCCAAGTATAACAGCGAAACGGGAACAACCATGTTTACGCGACCGTTTAAAGCCGGCGATATTAAATATGTAGACGTTAACGGCGACGGTAAAATCGACGGCGACGACCGTATAGTGACCAACTCGACAAACCCTGCCTTTATGTTCGGCCTCAACCTGACGGGAGGTTACCGCAACTTCGACCTCTCTCTCATATTCTCGGGAGCGGCCAAGGCGGCGCGCATCTTTGGACAGGAAGCCTTTGGCGCTTTCCGCGGCGACGCATCCCACCCGGCTTCGATATGGCTCGACGCATGGACTCCCGAAAATAAAAACGCCAAAATGCCGCGTATATGGAACGACGTAAACTCAAACAGTTATCCGCAAAACGTAATGTCTACATTCTGGGTGCAAAACACCAGCTATCTGCGCCTCAAGAATCTGCAAGTAGGCTATACTTTTTCACCGAAGCTCATCAAGGCTGCCGGACTGACCGGATTGCGCCTGTATTACTCGGCAGAGAACCTGTTTACGCTGGATTCCATGCTGATAAGCCTCGATCCCGAAACATCCAGCGAACGCGCCTCGTCGTATCCTCTGATAAAGACTCATTCCTTTGGAGTGAACCTCACATTTTAATCCAAACACCCTGATAAATTGATTTGGTTATGAAACGAAGCATGAAATCATTGTCTGCGCCAAGGCCGACAGACAATAAAGACAACGGAGTTCCATACCTGCATTAAAAAAATAGTTATATGAAACAGAATATTCTTATATATGTCAGCGCAATAGTTATGACGCTGTGCAGCGCATGTTCCGACTTCCTGGATACGTATCCCTACGACTCCCTGTCGCCGGCAACTACATGGAAAACGGAAGCCGACGCCGAAAAGTTCCTCATCGGCTGTTACGACGGATGGATATGGGGCGAAGGATTCTTCTACTGGGACTGCGCCTCTGATATAGGATTCAGCTATCACACGCACGAAGGATGGCGCGTGATAGGCAACGGTACCCTCGCGGCGGCTAATCCCGGCACGTCGTCGTACGATTATAAAGTTATCCGGCGCTGCCTCACATTGCTTGAAAATATTGACGGGATAGCGTTTGGCGATGAAGCGAAAAAGAAGGATATCATCGCCCAGGCGCGCGTAATACTGGCCTATGATTACCTGAAGATGAACTACTGGTATGGCGGAACGCCCATCATAGCCTCTTACAAAGACCCCGAAGAAGCCAAAACGCCCCGTAATACCGAAGAAGAAGTTAAACAGTATATATACAAACAGATAGACGACGCCCTGACCGGCATAGCCGACCGGCCTGCCAAGCGCGGACGTGTGGCTAAAGGCGCCGCCCTGGCCCTGAAAATGCGTTCAGCTCTCTATTATGCCGACTATCAGCGTTCGCTGGATGCGGCAAAAGCAATCCGCGACTTGGGACAGTACGAACTCGACCCCAACTATGCCGGTATGTTTACGCTGGCAGGAGTCGACTCAAAAGAAATCATACTCTCCGTTCAGCATCTGAAGAGTTTCAAAGACGAATGGATAGTTACCGTTCCCAACAACGCCGACGGCGGATGGTCGTCGATGGTTCCTACGCAGAATCTTGTTGATATGTACGAAATGCAGGATGGCCTGACCAAGGAAGAATCGTCGGCCTACGACCCGGCGCATCCCTTCAAAGGGAGAGACCCGCGCATGGCCATGACCGTGCTTTATCCAGGCCAGGAATGGCAAGGAGGCGTTCTCAATACCTTAGACGAGACATTACCCGACGGCAGCAAGAACCCCAACTATCCGGCCGCCGCCGACAATGCGTCTAAAACGGCTCTCACCTGGTCGAAGTATGTAACCCCGCTGGAGCAATACGGCGGCGATTTATACAGCACGAGTATGTGTCAGATAGCGTTCCGGTACGCCGAAGTACTCCTCACGATAGCGGAGGCTTCAAACGAACTGTCCGGACCGTCGGCCGAAGCGTATGACGCGCTCGACGCCGTTCGCGCCCGTGCCGGAATGCCTGCCGTTAACCGTACGAAGTATGCTTCCAAAGAGACGCTTCGCGAACTGATAAGGCGCGAACGCACCGTTGAACTTGCAGGCGAAGGGCATCGCCGGGCCGACATTATGCGCTGGAAAGACGCCTCGGGCAAGATGCTTGCCGAAACCGTGCTCAACGCTCCCTTAACGCGCATAACAGGAACTCTCGACTATAACGAGACAGATCCTTACGCGCGGGCAACCGTTAACGTGAGCGCCTCTGCAACCGCAGGCAAGATAGAAGACCGCAAATTCGCCCCCCACAACCGCTACCTGCCTTTCCCGCAAAGTGCATTGGATAAGAATCCGGCGTTGAAACAAAATCCGGGATACTGATACGAATATCTACCCTCGGAAACAACCCCGCACAGCAAATGACCCTGCGCGGGGTTGTTAACATAAATCTGTAGACGGATTACGGTCTATTCGATCGACGGAACGCCGGCAGAAGGCGGAAGGTATTGCGACGTTCGACCTGAACGGTCTGCCCCTAAGTAAACAGGCTCGCCTCCCGTTTGGGGAACAGGCGGGCCTGTATTTATTTAACAGTTGTTTTTTTCGCTTTTATATCAGAAAGAATTACACCTTTGCAGAAAGGGAATGCTTTTTTTTTACATCTTCTTTCTCATTTTCGTAAAATGAAGAATTAGGCTGTAAGATCATGGCTATTCCCTTTTCTTCACCGGAAGATGATGTACTGTGCCAACTATTGCTAAAATCAGTTTGGTCATATCTTATCAGGCCTTTTCCAGGATCAGCAATATGGTATTGGGTCTCATGATTTTTTTTCCGGCTGATTTTATAAAGTACCACAAAGTGATTTTGGTTCCAGTGTAATATGCAGGGAAGGGGTACTTTGTTTAACTGCTCTAAAGCCATTTTTCCGCATACGGTTCTGAATCCCAACTGCGAGGCCGCTTCACTTATGCCTAATAACGAAACGCCCTCATTGGAAGCAAAACAATAATGAGATAATTTTTCCTGGGAATAATATCTTCCGTGATATTTGCAGACCATCTGGAGGCAACTAATCCCGCATTGCATAGCGTCATGCTGTTCATAAAACGGAAATTTACGCATCATATTACAGCCTGTCAATGATTGAATTCTGATTGTTTAATCGTTGTTTATTCACTTTTTCTTTGTTGCTGAAATTGTATGTTAACCGTATCCAGAAATTACGCGAAATAGGTTTACGGTAAAATAAATATTCCAGCGTCGGCGTATAATTACGTGCACGATAATCGCGGGTATTAAAAATATCCGAAACGCCTAACTGCATGTTTAACGCGTTTTTCCAGAAAGAACGGCTGTATGAGATATCCATTCCATACATACGTTTACTATATGCATTCCCGTTGATACTTCCGGAATTGTAGTTGAAGGAAAATTGAATATCGCCTGCTGAAGGAATTGAAAAACGGTTGTTTGAATTAATAAATCCCCGGAACAGTTCTTTTTTATTATAACTCTCAGGAATATGTTCGTAACCTAAATAGACATACAGATTAGTATGCCACCATTTAAAAAGATTACTGTTAAAGTTGTGGTTTATACCCAATCTCGTAATGGAGCCAAAGTTTAAGTTTGTATGCCAGGTAATGTTGTCCCGTTCTTCAAAGAACTCCGTAATGGCGTCGGGCGTATAATTAAGTTCGAATGAGGTGGAATGGTTTCCATAGTTTACCGATAATTGCCCCGTATGCGTATTTTGGGGCATTAAATCCGGGTTTCCCACATCATATAATACGTCGGAAATCCGGTTTGAATAATTATTCAGGAATTGAAACCCGGGGCGGTATATGTATTTCGTATACAGAACGCCATAAGACAGTTTGGGGTTAAGCGTATGGTTGAGGGTGATATATGGATATATTTCGGTATAATTCTTATCCAGCGTTTTCAAATCGCCGGCCTTACCGTCTATATACGTATGTTCTACCCGTATATTGCCATATACATACACTTTCCCGATGTTTTTGGATAAGCCGATATAGGCTCCGGCGATACCTTCGTTATAAGTCCACTGCTCGCGAGCGTTTTCGTCTGAATCCGAATCATATATTTTCAGGTCGCTTTTCCTTTGGCTGTACGAATACTGGACGCCCGCCCTTAACGATAAAGAGCTTGCCCAGTTTTTTCTTACATCCGATTTAAGGGAGTAATTCCTGGCGTCGGCAGTCGAGATATTTTGCTCAAATACGTCCCTGCCGGGTAAAAGTTCATACCGGGTATCAATTATATTGTCGGAACGGTTTTGTTTATTATTATAATTCAGTAATGTTTTCAAATTACTTTGTAAGGTATCCATCCGCCATTCATGATATAAAGCGCCATTATAAAAATCAGTGTTCGACGAA
>JAIRYL010000103.1 GCA_031267775.1 Tannerellaceae bacterium | reverse complement strand
CAAAATTTCCGGCTTGCGCACAACTCCGCGCAGACTTTCTCCAAAATTTCCGGCTTGCGCAGAACTCCGCGCAGTCTTTCTCCAAAATTTCCGGCTTGCGCAGAACTCCGCGCAGGTTTTCTCCAAAATTTCCGGCTTGCGCGGAACTCCGCGCAGACTTTCGCCAAAATCGGCGACCTCCCGGCAACTGCGCGCAAAAAAGCGTTCGTTGCAATTGGACGCCGATAACTTTTTTTCAACTGTCAGATACCCATTCTATTCGCGGGGTAGTTTTGTGTCCATCTCTGCAGGTTCAGAGCAGGCGCACCCTGCTATCCCCCAATCGCTACGCCTCCTAAGCTAAACGGCATGGATATACGGGGGGAAAAACGCTCGTTTTTATTCATCTGCGCGATATTTCAGCTTTATCATGTATATTTGTCTCCATTATCATGGAAAAAATACTACTGCATACCTGTTGCGCTCCCTGCTCGGCCGCTATCATTGAATGGCTGCTCGCCCATAATATACGTCCTACCTTATTCTATTATAATCCGAATATTTATCCGGCAGAAGAATACAGGATACGCAAAACAGAATGTACGCGCTATGCCCGGTTGAAGGGGATCGATATGGTAGACGGAGACTATAACCACGAAAACTGGCTACAATCGATGTTGGGATTGGAAAACGAACCGGAACGGGGGAATCGTTGCCTGAAATGTTTCAGGATACGGCTGGGGGAAACAGCCTGTTTGGCTCATAATTATGGTTTTGACCGGTTTGCTACCACCCTGGCTTCCTCGCGCTGGAAAAGCCTTGCACAGATAGCCGAAGCCGGCCGCTGGGCTGCCTCTCCATTTGAAAATATTACATTCTGGGATAAGAACTGGCGCAAGGATGGCCTTAGCGAACGCCGGCTGGTTTTACTGAAAGAGCATAATTTTTACAATCAACGCTATTGCGGATGTGAATTTTCCATTCGTTAAACAACGAATGGAAAATTTTTCAGGAGGCTTCCGGAAATAAATCATGCCAATTTATTTCCAGACGTCTTCCTTAGTAGAGTTAAATCGATTCAAGGAATCTGATAAGAGCCGTTCGGTCTTCTTTTGCCATTTTGCGGAAGGTATCCTTACTGGATTTTGCTTCGCCGCCATGCCAGAGAATGGCTTCTTCGTAATTACGGGCGCGAAGATCGTGCAACATATCGCCATGTCCGGAAACAACCTTCATCAAACCGCGTCCCCAAAGCGGAGTCGTGCGGCAACCCAGTATAGTGCGTCCAGCCTCTTTCATGTCTAAATTATGACGCAGTAAATCTGTATAGGGATAAATTTTCTGATTGGAAATGGCCGGCAGCGGCTTGTAATTGTCGCGCGTTGTCCACGACGGACGATGACAGGCGGTACATCCCGTTTCGTTGAAGAGCGTACGTCCGCGTTGAACCGTTTCGTCGTCCAGATTACGGGCAGCCGGAACAGCCAGTCCGCGATGCCATACCATAAAGGCGTCAAAATCTTCCTGAGTCATTTCAGCTTCCAGCGTTCTCGACGTTAAAGCTCCATATATCTGCTCCGCCGTTTGTTCAAGAGCTTGTTGCACATCGGCGTCTTCAGACATTACCGTAGCATATTTATCCGTAATATAATTATAGGTACGATCCGGCCTCGTTACATTGGTAATGTTCCACAAGGCGTTGGCGCCCGGTCCATTATCCAGCGTAGCGCGCGTACATAAGTACGTAAAACGTCCCGGATGTTTACCCGGATAATACGGATTGAATCCTGTTTCTTCGATATCGCCTCCTATTACGCCCGGACAATAGCCACGCGCCTGTTCTTCGGCATACTGGGCGCGCAAATCTTCATCCGAAATAGCGTCGAGCAGTCCGGTACCGTAAATACCAATCGTTGCTTCTATAGACGCGGCGTGTTTGCTCATATCAAAATCTTTAAACAGAATCGCATCCTGCTCTACTTCTACCGTCGGATAGATCAGGGTACCTTCGTACGAAGTACCGGCGCTGTAAGGCGTGCCGTCGTCATACTTATTTCCATAATCGTCGGTATATTGATGCCAGATAAGCTTGATACCGCGTTCATCTATCGGCGCCTTGAATGGAGCCACGGCGCGCGTTTGCGTCATCCCTGTAAAATAGGCAGACGCCAAAGGCAAGGTTTCCGGATTCGAGGGGTCGTAAATCATCAGCAAATAGCTGTTCTTGCTGTCATTTGTATCAAATGTCTCAACCCGCTGTCCGCGTCCGCCATAACTGGGATGGCAGGCGACGCACGACTTCCTGATATATGCCGGCCCCAGTCCCGAATATCCCATCCCTTCGTTTGTTACAAAACTTCTATCCGCCAGGCGTTCGCCGCGCATAAATTGCTGAAACAGTTGCGCATCCTGGTCAATAGCCGGCATAGCCTGTTTATATGCTTTTGAAGAAGATACAAAGACGGTACCCATCTTCCCTCCGGTATAATATTCCTCGTTCAATTCTGTTACTTCTTCGGGTATCTTGCCACTATCGTCGTCGTCGTTCTCGCAAGCTACCACAAAGAACAGGGGTATAATCGCTATATATAAATAAAACCTTTTCACCTTATTACACTATTATTTCAATAATTCTTTTATCTTTTCAAAAGACTCGCCCACAGCCGTACACGCATCTACGGCTGCACCTACGGCCTCCTGTTTGCTGGTATCGCCGTTTTTCTTTGCTTCCACCACTTTATAGAACGACAAGCCTCCATCGCCAATCGCTTTGATTTTCCGGATGCAATCTTCTATTTTATCTCTTATTTCGGTATCCAGACTAGCGTCTTTCTCTTTTACAAACGTGCTTAATGATATGCTGGCGGGAGAACCTTCTACGCCCGTTCCGCCCAGATAAGCATTTTTGATGCTGTAGATATTGTTTGCATAGTCGTCAAGCGAATGCCAGCTATACCACGATTCTACATCTTCCACCCGTCCGTTACTGTATGGCGATTCAATCTTTGTCGCCCCTACTTCGTCGGCAATATCTTTCACGCCGTCGATAATTTCTTCTACGGCGCTTTCCCAGGATGAATAACTGTCGGCTGTAGAGAGCCTGTTTCCAAAGTTCTTGATACCGGCATTCTGATCTTCAAGAAAATGTACAATGTCGGCATTTTCACGGTAAACGGCTTTAATCTCCGCCGATACGTTTTCTTCTCCAGCCCAAGCTACATAAGCCAATACGCAATCCCATACGAGGGCGTCGGTAGCGGCGGTGAGGTAATTCAATTCGCCTGCGGTAAGATCGGCTACCGGACGCGATTTTCCTTCGCGGTAAAGCAAGTATTCCGTAACATGGAAACCAATCACTTCATCTTCCAGTTCTTGCCAGGCCCTTTCGCCGGTAAGCTCGCCTTCCGTCTGGTTTATTTCCTTTTTAATTTCTTCCAGTTCCAGCGGCCACGAGTCGATGTGCGCGTCAATATTCAGGTAATCTTCGCTTACGGGGCCAAAAAGAAACGCCTCGCTAAGTTCCCACTCTATGCGGGCTTTTATCCATGCATCCGAAGCCGCCTTCATATTCGCGTCTGTTGCATTTTCTTTCAGCGCCTGATTGGCAGCCCTCATTTCAAGCGCCGCTTCCGCCAACGCTTTATAAGTAGGCACTACCGTTGCGCTAACATACGACTTGAGGATATTTTCATACGCCTCGTTGTTGTTAACCACAACGTCTTCTTTATCGTCGTCGTCGCCACAGGAAGTAAAACTTACGGCCATAAGCATAACGGCCAGCGTAAACATACATTTGAATAAATACTTTTTCATAACTGATTTTATTATTTTAAGAAACATATAATTCATTAATGTCCGAATAATCCGGAATAAGCAATCCCCAGCGAGATAGCCGGTTCGTCGTTATAAGGCGCTTTAAACTTCCTCATCGTATACTCAGCCTTCACAACCAGCTCTTTCATTGGAAAATAATTAATCCCGGCCGATATGATTTTCTTATCCGTCCAGCCTTTCGGCGTTATCTTCGACGATGTTTTATACATAGAATCATAGTAGCCATAATGCGCATACAGATAGAGTTTATCGTTTTTATCTTTATAATCCGGAAAAAACGACAGTATATTGTAACCTGCTTCCACATACCAGCTCAACACATCCGAAGCCACATCCGTTCCGGGCGAAGGACTTGCATTAGGCATTTTTTTATTAGCCATAGAAATACTGTAAGAATCGCCCAAATGCCCATACAGTATATTTCCGCGTACCAAAACATTCTTATCATTATATACAGCGTCCAAAGCGCCAATGCTTACCGCGCCTTTAAGGTTATTATACCTATCCTGTTTCAAGGTGTTTTGGGCGCTATGCCCGTAATAACCGCTTAGTCCTATCCGCAGGCCTTTTATTGAATAATTATCAATTCTGGCAGCGCCGGCATACCGGTTGGCTATTTTAAATTCGTAGGGGGTAACAGAGCCTCCGTTAATCCAGTTGGCATTATTAAAACGTTCGGCGTCCAAGCCTGCTATCAACATGGCTTCATAGCGCCACCCGCTTGTTTGTCCCCAAAAGCTAAGGCCGGTTTCATGCCAGGTACAGGGTATTATGGACGATTCTTCTTCGGGACGCAGAACAGAAAAGAACTCCGTAGGCATGTGGTACATATTCGTTAGCCCCACCGGAACGATAATATGCCCCATCCTTACATTTGCGTACGTAGCAAAAGACTTTTCAATCCAGAACTGTTCAAAAGCAACTTCGCCCCCTTTCTCGATTTCTGTTTCATATTCGCCGGTTTCAGAGTTTTCTATTTCGTAAGTAGTACCGGTACCTCCATGTTCAAATTCAATTTCGGAAGACATTTTCCAGCCTTTTCCAAAATTATAACTCATATACAATACCACATGAGGGAGGTCAAACCTTCCATGATTCCCGTCTTCATGTCTTTCCGGATACTTATACCTCTCTATATTATCCGTGTAGAACATACGTTGCATGGCTACTTCGCCATAACCGCCAAATAAAAAACGGGGATTTTTTTGCGATTGTACCGCTACATCAGTCTTTACATCATCTTGAGCGTTTGCTTTATCAACAGTAGCAATCAGCGAAAAGGCAGACAAAAAAAAGAAAAAAACAAGAATTCGTTTCATTTTATAAAAGGACTAAGTTGTTAATTGTGATAATCATATACGAGTTGTGCAAAAGTATTTTTGTCTGACAGATAACACAATACCTATATGTGGCTATTCTTCGCTTTGAAATACCTATATATTGTTAGTATCCTGCATGAGCGAACAGGATGATTTTGGCAGAAAACAGACAGGGTGATCCCAAGGCGTTCCTTCGATATTGTTTGCTTCATTTTTTATGCGACAAACGTATAAAAAGAGGCGTCATACGACCTAAATTATTGTATGTATCGGATACGAGGTTTCATGTTTTTTTATTATTTTTGGCTATTCTATTTCATTGTACCATATAAATCATTGCTTTATGAATAAAATAATATTCTTTTTCTGTTTTTCATTTTTTATTGCATGTTCTTCGGCCTGCGGCCAAGAAAACAAGGGGTTGCTTGCGTCCGGCGCCAAGGTTGAAAAGGTAGCGGAAGGTTTTAGTTTTACAGAAGGGCCAGCGGTGGATAAAGAGGGTTGCGTTTATTTTACCGATCAGCCTAACGACCGCATCTGGAAATGGTCGGCAGACGGAACTGTTTCTATCTTCCTTGAAAATACAGGCCGGGCAAACGGGCTGTATTTTGATAAAGAGGGAAATTTGCTTTCCTGTTCCGATATGGAAAATGAGATTTGGAGTATTGCTCCAAACGGGAATCATACAATTTTATTGACCGGCTACGAGGGTAAAAAACTGAATGGGCCGAATGACTTGTGGATACATCCGGACGGGGGTATCTATTTTACGGATCCTCTTTATAAACGAGATTACTGGACGCGCGATCCTGACATGCAACAAGACGGGCAGCATCTTTATTATGTGTCGCCCGACAGAGAAAAAGTACTGCGCGTAGACGGCGATTTAGAACAGCCGAACGGGATCATTGGCTCTCCCGACGGTACATTATTATATGTAGCAGATATCAGAGCCGGGAAAACATATTGTTATGATATTGCTCCCGATGGTTTATTGAAGAATAAAAGATTGTTTGCTTCCATGGGGTCGGATGGTATGACAATGGACGAACGTGGCAATATTTACCTGACAGGCAGAGGCGTAACCGTGTTTAATCCGGCAGGCGAGCAGATTGAGCATATCCCTGTAGAAGCCGGCTGGAGCGCTAACGTATGCTTTGGCGGGGAAGATATGAAAACTTTATTTATTACGGCGTCGCAATACCTGTATAGCTTGAAAATGAATGTAAAAGGCGTAAGATAGTATTTTTCCCAAAAATATTTGCAATGCAATTTGGTTTTCATTACAAACTAATTTATATTTGCGCTATCAAATATAAATTAAAAGATTATGGAAAACAAATTTAACG
>JAIRYL010000090.1 GCA_031267775.1 Tannerellaceae bacterium | reverse complement strand
TTTCCTTTATAGGTTATAGATCCGTCATCATCCAGTCTAAAGTTCGGACTTTTCTTTAGTATCTCGCCCAGTTTATTGTTATCCGTCAAATTAAGCTTGCTTATATCTATACTTATTGTATCTTGTTCGATATTTTCGGGTTTAATAATTATTTCATTTAGCGAATTGATATCACTGATTAATACATATTCTTTTTTAACGACGTCACCGGAAAAATCATAAGATTCCAAATCAATACTTAATTTCTTGAACCCAATATAACTTATCGTTAACATCAAACCTTTTTTATTGTCAATATCTATTTCAAAATAGCCATTTCTATCTGTAAACGAATATATTACAACTTTTCCATCATTATTGCTTATAACGACGTTTGCCTGTTGAAGAAATTCATTATCTTCGTTCATGACAACTCCCTCTAATACCAACTTTTGACCAAATGTATTTAAAGCATTTAATAAGAAAAAGACAGTCGAGAATATATATTTGTAGCGATTCATATACGCCTGTTCTTCAGGTTCAATTTTATTTTAATTCCCATAATTTTTTTCAATATAAATGTCATAAAGAAATAGAAAATCACACATGAAACTATCAAAACGGGAATCAGCCAGTAACCAAGTAATTCAATGGCTT
The DNA here is from genome assembly GCA_031267775.1 of Tannerellaceae bacterium. Lineage (GTDB taxonomy): Bacteria > Bacteroidota > Bacteroidia > Bacteroidales > Tannerellaceae > DFXE01. Next base: position 4,817 of record JAIRYL010000090.1, on the reverse strand, counting down.
CAGTATTAATTTGAGCTAAATATCCAAGACCGATAAAATTCCCGTCTTCTATAAATAATCCTGTTTTAGCAGGATAGAATACCTTTGCAATAACGAGAAAACCACCTGATAAGATGAACAAATATGCAAGTATAACAGCAACATATTGTCCCCCTGTTAATAACAGGGTAAAAATGCCTCTAAGTATCCCTAAAATATTGTATTTATTGATGGCTTTTCTGAGTTGTCTTTCTGCTATAACAGGTTTTAAATAAGACTGTGGCGCTCCAAGATTACAAATAACCGTTTTTATTCGCTCTTCTTCAGAAATAATAGGCTTGTTACAAATGAAAGATTCATAAATATGCGAATCGATTTCATTTATAATATCAAGTACATCATCTTTAGGTAGCATTGATATTATATCGTTTACCTGTGCAATATAATTTGCATATATTTTATATGCTTCTATCGAATCAAAATCACTCCGTTTCATATTTTAGCTGACTATTAATATTCTTAATTATCGAATTCCAATTGACATTAAGCTCTTTGAGCATATTATTTCCATCTGGCGTAAGGATATAGTATTTTCTTGGAATACCGGTTTTCTGTTCTACCCATTTGGAATCAAGCCATCCGTCTTCTTTTAACCTGTTTAAGATCGGGTAGATCGTTCCTTCAGTAATTTCAAACCCTGTACATTCCTTAATTTTCACAATCAGCAAATACCCGTAAAGCTGATCTTGCTTTAACATGTTAAGAATCAACAAAGGAAGAATTGTCTTTTTCAATTGTATTGTCCAGTTGTCTATAAATTTTTCGTTCATCATTCATTCTGATTTTTGGCATAAAAATAATAAAATACATTGATATACAATGTATTTTATCTACATTTAATGTTTTTACACAGGAATAAAGAGATTTTTCCATCAATAATCGCATTTATCCAGCGTTCTATCGGATGATTACCCATGCATGCATTTCAAGATGGGTTTAACACGGACTGCAAGCCCGCGCCGGCGGACAACAAATATAAATACACTCTTCTTTCCTTTTTCCCTAAGAAGGCGTCTGCGCCAAAGTCGAGGGTATGTTTGGGTTCACCAGTAAAACCTTGTGTTTAGCAAATTTCCATGTAAAATAAATACAGCCTCGCAGACCGCAGGTCTGCATATATTCGGAGAACAGGATTGAAGCGTTATAACCCCAGCCTGCAGGTCTGAATATCAATAACCCCCAATGAAGCGTAGCGATTGGGGGATAGCCGAATACCTCCTCTCCTCCCTCAACCCGGAGGGTTGAATATCCGATTATGTTAAAAGTATCAAGGTTGCTACATCCCAATGGATGAAACGGTCGGCGGATTTTCCCGATTTTCAGGGATGGGAAGAAGGCTATGGCGCATTTACATGTTGCCGGATTATCGGTTACCGACAGGCACGGACTGCAAGTCTGCGCCAGCGGGAAAATTATCCGCTATATCATTAATCAGCAGGGACGTCACAAAAAAGAGAATACCGGTGAAGAATATGAATGCATTTGCAGAGAAAATGGGATTGTTCCGGAAGTTCCCCAGCCGTATGAACAGCTATTCAACCCTCCGGGTTGACGGGGAGGGAGGAGGTATCAGGCTATCCCCCAATCGCTATGCTTCATTGGGGGTTATTGATATTCAGACCTGCGGTCTGTGAAGAAACACAAGATTTTGCAGGTGATCCGTAAAACGTCGGGATCGCGTGTTAAGTTTGAAAAAGATGAAACAAATAAATAAATAGCTATGGATAATGTGTTGAAATATAAGGATTTTGTTGCTATCGTCAAGTACAGTGAAGAAGACGAAGCATTTGTTGGAAAGATAGAAGGTATCAGTTCGGTTGTTTCGTTCGAGGGGCAAAGCGTCGAAGAATTGAAATCGGCTTTTAAGGACGCCGCCGAGAGTTATTTGGATTTTTGCCGCCGAAAAGGAATTATCGAAATGCAAAAATCTTATACGGGAGTATTCAATGTCAGAATTGATGCGGATTTGCATCGCCGGGCGGCTATTATGGCAAAAATTCATGGCATTACGCTTAACGCTTTTGTGAAAAAAGCTATTGAACGGAATTTGGAATATATTTAATAAGGCTCTGTTTGAACAGAGCCTTAGGAGGCGTATGGAAATAAATTATTCGTGGAAAATCAATACCCAGTCATTTCCCCTGCCTGTCGTTGGAGGGGTAATTTTATGTTCGCCCATGCGGACGATTTTTTCCGCTGCTTTCCGTTCTCCTGTACGAGGATTGAGCCATTCCATCCATAAGTCGTTTTTTTTAGAGACGCCGGTTAATTTGAGCGTCGCTTTCTCGCCATTCGGGAAATAGACAAAAGCAAACCCCTTGCCGCGTAAAGCCGTTATTTTATGATCGGCGGACGAATTTTCCGAAACAATCAGGTCGTTGTCCGGCGTTCTGCTTTCCCAATCAAACCGCTCCATCAAACGTCGGGCATGGATCAGGTCGAATGCGCCGGGTAAGTCCAATGACGTTTCCCAGTTTCCGCGCGCCATACCCACTGGCTCTCTTCCGGGAGCCAGCATTTGCCATATATCATGACAGCCGTACGTATGCCCGAAAGCGCCGGAGAAAAGGCTCCAATACAGAGCCTGTCGAACGTCTGCGTCGTCAAACCATCCTAAGGAATCCGGATTCCAGCAAACCGGATGATTTTCGTAGCGAGGTTCTCCGTCTATACATGGCTTTACAGGGATACGATTGTAATCCTTTACAAGTATCTGCTCGTATATTTCGTATGTCTGCCGGCAATGCCCTGTTTGCGCCATATTAAAATCCAGCCAGGTATTATTGTGAAACCATTGGGCAGACGTATTTTCGCCCATCGGATGGAAGGTTGTCAAATGGTTTTTATCCGCGCTTCTGATCCCTTTCCCCAAAGCGTCCCATACAGGATAATTGCCGTCGCCTCCCCAACGGTCGCCTCCGTTTATCCAGATGATGTTCTTGAATCGTTTATATCGTTTCCCCAACCAGGCGCCGTAAGCTTGCGCATAAGCAGGGGTGAATATTTCGGGCCCCACGCCCCATTGTTTATCTACTTTATCGCCCCAGGTAGGTAACAGTCCTATATACAAACCTTTTGCTTCGGCCATCCGGATTACTTTATCTACCCATTTAAAGTAAGCCTCGTTGGGTATTACTTCCTGTATATCTTTAAGCGGCGTTTCGCCATACGCATTGGGCGTATTCAGCCCGTCCAATTCGGCCAGGATGACGGCTTGTATGACCGTAAAGCCTTTGGCGCGCCTGTTTTCCAGGTATTTTTCTACTTCCTGTTCATTCAGGCGATGGAATAATTCCCAAGCCGTATCGCCTAAATAAAAGAAAGGCGTTCCGTCTTTATGCGTAAGATAACGCCCGTTTTCCGATACTTTCAACCTGCCATGCCGTAAATCGACAGATACGCCGGTCCAACTATCTTCCTGCGCATGCAGGTTCACTATAGCTCCGATAATAAGCAAAACGATCAGCAAACAGTTTTTCATAACATATACATATTTATGGGTTATTTATCAAGTATCAATGTAGACGGCATCCTTTGGAGCGCATCCTTCCGGTGTTCGGACAGATCATTCCAGGTATGGTAACTGACCAGCATGAAATTATATCCGCTAAATAAGCCCGGCGTAAGGTCTTTGTCCTGCAGAACCTTTGATTGTTTAACCGTTTGGGTAAACCGGGCGAAAGATTCTTTGATTTTTCCGGCTCCCGGAGTGGTGGCGCTTGTTTTATTAAGGAAGCTGATACTTCCCGAGGTGGATAATAATAATGCGCGCGCATAGTCGAGCAGGAACAAATCGTCTGCCGACGCTATAATTAAGATAACGCTGGTGGCCTTCACAAAATTGCGATTTACAAATACGCCCACCGGACAACGGCTCTGTTCAATAAAGAACTTTGTTTTGTCCTTCAGCAACGAACCGGGAGAGAACCATGATTCGGGCGCCCTGAAACCTTTAAAAAACCGGTTGTAGAAGAGCGTGCGAAAACGGTTTACAACCACGTCGGCAGGAAGGTTGCTTAATGAAATGCCAGCGCCAACCAACAGGAAATCAAATCCTTCTTCATTAACGATCTCTATAATTTCCTGTACTGCGCGAGTGGATACCTCGTAACGCGTTTTGATGGGAATACCCAACTTTTGAGCTCCATACAGGATAGGGCCGAAACTTACTTCTTCAAAATTATCTGCATGCAGAGGGTTTACATCGGTACCCATCGTCAGGTGAAGGGCTGTAATTTGCAGTTTGTTTTTCCCTTTGGAAAACATCTGGTAGGCGGCGTCGAGCATAACCTGCCCGTTTCCTGCCCGCCCGAAAGAAAGCAATACCTTATATACTCCCTCCAAGGGCGGCCGCATTTTTTCTTCCAGTATCCGATCTCGTTTCCGGTAGAAATATTTAATAAACGATACCAGCGGGGTGGTCATAAACGTAGTTACCAGCGTCATGATTACCAGCATGACGAATACAGGCGGAGTAAGGATCTTCATTTCATAACCAATGGTAAGCACGACCAACTCCATCAGTCCGCGGGTATTCATCAAAGCGCCTATATATAAACTGTTCTTTATGCTTTCGCCAACAAAACGGGCCGAGAAATAGGCGCCGCCAAACTTTCCGGCAATGGCTACCAGGATAATAATTCCGCATATCCCCCACAGTTCAGGCGTATTCAGCAGGCCTATTTCCGTACGAAGCCCGGTAGATACAAAGAATAAGGGGAGAAAAAGCGACAGGGAAACGTCTTCTACTTTTTCGGTCATGATTTTGCGGAATTTGA
>JAIRYL010000062.1 GCA_031267775.1 Tannerellaceae bacterium | reverse complement strand
GGTTTATCGCTTATTTTAGACCCGAACAGGCAGGGGGGAAACGTAAGCAAACTGACGGCAGGCGGCAGCCAGCTTATCAACGTCTTTTCCAAAAACTTTAAACTCCCGCAAACCATGCGTGTTAATGCAGGGCTGGATTTTGAGCTGGCGGGCGTAGACTGGACTGCCGAGGCTATCTACTCCAAAACGCTGAATGATATTCTTTATCAAAACCTGGCTTATGAGCCGGACGGAACAACGCTGGAGCAAACGTATCCGTATGTAGCCCCCGACCGCCGTCCGCTGTTTGAAAGAGTAACAACCGGAACCGACTATGCCCTGATCTACGCCCTCTCTAATACCAGTCAGGGCTACGCGTACAACCTGTCGCTAAAGGGCGAAAAAAAGTTTGGTTTTGGTCTGGATCTCACGGCCTCCTACACCTATACCCGTTCCAAGTCTGTCAATAGCGGAACGTCCTCCGTTGCGCAGTCAAACTGGGCGTATAACTATACCCGCGGCAATCCCAACGACCCGGAACTCGGATTCTCGGCCTTTCATTTCCCCCATCGCATAAACGCCGCCGCGTTCTACCATGCAAGCTATGCCCGGTGTTGGAGCACGGTTGCCGGCCTTATTTATACCGGTTCGTCCGGCGCTCCCTACTCCATCTATTATGCCGGAAGAGACCTAAATAACGATAGCGCAAACGGCAACGACCTGATCTTTATCCCTACCGACGCGCAAATAGATCAAACGCCGTTTGCCGCTACCGCCGACTATACGGAAGACGCGCAAAAAGCGGCCATGAAAGCCTGGATTGCCCGCGATCCTTACCTGAGCAAACATCGCGGAGAGTACTTTGAACGGTATGCCGACAATGAAAAATTTGAGCATCACTTTGATTTCCATCTTGCCCAGAAATATAGCTTCAACGCAAGCGGCACGGTACATTCCCTTGAACTTTCACTTGATATACTGAACATCGGCAACCTGTTCAGCAGGGAATGGGGGCGTTATGCCTCCGCCGGCGGGTCGGCCACCTATTACAGTCCCATTACTTACAATGGCGGCGGCTCTTTTCAGTTTCTGCACGACGCCAACTACAACATGCGTTCTTACAGCGATTACTATTCGCGCTGGAGAGGCCAGATTGGTTTAAAATATACATTCTAACGTCCTGCTTCGCGCGTATTTTCAGGCATTACCCCTCCCCGGCTGGTAATGCCTGAATCTTTTCCATAGATAATAATATATATAAAAACGTTCGCACAAACCAATCGTTTTCAGTAAATTTACAGCCCGAAACGGATAAACGCGCACAGGCGCCGTTCCGTATAGAATAAAATAGATATCTCCCAACCGTTATGTTTGATGTTGGAAAATGAATGTATAATATGAAAAAAATTACGATCCTCCTCACCTTCTTTTCAGTTCTCATCCAACCCCTGCCGGCACAAAAAGTAGGATTGGTACTGAGCGGCGGCGGCGCCAAAGGGGCAACGCATATAGGAGTAATCAAGGCGCTGGAAGAGAATCATATCCCCATCGATTATATTACAGGCACATCCATCGGCGCTATCATCGGAAGCTTATACGCCATAGGATATTCGCCCGACGAAATGCTCGAATTTCTCCTGTCCGACAAATTTGGCTACTGGCAGTCGGGCCGAGTAGAAGACGGGTATATTTATTATTTTAAAAAACCCGACGCTACCCCCGAAATGGCTCATTTTTCTATCGATATATCCAATTCGCTTCAGATCAAAACAAAGTTTTTACCGCAAAGCCTGATTAATCCCATACAAATGAATCAAGCCTTTATGGAACTTTTTGCACAGGCAACCGCAAAGGCCGGCTGGAACTTCGACAATTTATTTGTACCATTCCGTTGCGTAGGCTCCGACGTTTATCACAAAAAGCCCGTCATATTTAAAAACGGCGACCTGGCCGACGCCGTACGGGCTTCCATGTCGTTCCCCTTCGTATTTAAACCAATCTGGAAAGATAGCGTCCCGCTCTTCGACGGAGGAATCTACGACAACTTTCCGGTCAATCCAATGAAAGAAGCTTTTCACCCCGACTTTATATTCGGATGCGCCGTATCGGGTACGCAAACCAAACCGTCCGAAGATATTTACAGCCAGTTAGAAGCCATGATTATGCAAAAAACGGCGTACGATATTCCGGAAGACGAGGGGATGATGCTCAAATTCAGCTTCCCCGACGTATCGCTACTCGATTTTCCACGGGCAAAAGAATTAATGGATATCGGCTATAAAAAGACCCTGGAAGTAATGGATTCTATCAAAAGCCGCGTCCCGCGCAGAGTAACCCCCCAGGCAATAGCCGAACGCCGAAAAGCGTATAAGGAAAGCCTCCCCCCTTTAATTTTCCGCAACATACACGTCGCCGGCGTAAACGAAGCGCAAAAAGCTTATATCGAAGCCCAGCTACACCGCGATATCTACGGAGAATTTACAATGGAAGAATTCAGGCGCGCTTATTTCAAGATGCTTACCTATTCTAAAATAAAAGAGATTATCCCGCATGCCGTATACAACCGGAAAGAAAAAAAGTTCGACCTCTATCTTGATGCAACCATAAAAGATGAAATATTCGTCGGGCTTGGCGGAAATATATCGTCGCATCAGGCCAACCAGCTCTTCCTGGGATTGGGATACCAGAATATATCAACATTTGCATCCGATTTAAATGTTAATTTCCAAATGGGTAATTCGTTTGACGGCGCGCTCTTAAACAGCCGTTTTTATCTGCAAACGCGCATACCTGCTTACATCAACCTGCAAGGCGTGTTTTCCAACAAAAAATATTTCGAAAACCAATCTTTATTTTACGAAGATATCGTCCCTTCCATCATCAAGCAGAAAGAGCTTTATCTAAGTTTGGATTTTGGCTTTCCATTCCTGAATAAAGCCAAATCAAAAATAAATTTCTCATACGGCAAACTGGATGATTATTATTATCAAACGTCCAGCATTTCTTTTTCCAATACCCCCCTCGACCATAGCTGGTATAATACCTTCAGCGGCTCATTGAATATCGAGCGCAATTCTTTAAACTTCGAACAATATCCTACAAACGGAAGGAAACAATATCTGAGAGCCATGTATGTCCGCCAATCCGAGAACTATAAACCCGCATCAAACTCCTACCCCCAATTAGTTGAGAAAAAAGCGTACAGTTGGTTACAGGTCAAGGGCCACTGGCAATATTATCATGTCATGAGTCCCACGTTTAACATGGGATTCTCCGGCGAAGTTATGGTTTCAAGTAAAAACCTCATGAACAACTACACAGCGTCCATACTGCAGGCGCCGGCTTTTACGCCCACTCCCCACAGCAAGATTGTTTTCAATGAAGCTTTCCGGGCTAATCAGTACGCCACGGCAGGAATATCGCCGATAGTAAAATTGAGCAAAATTGTTCATTTACGTGCAGACTTATTCTGTTTTGCTCCTTTTTATAAGATAAAAAAAGAAAGCCGGTCCGAAGCTAATAAATACGTAAATGTGCCTTATTACGGAAAATTTATGCGCGCTTTTGAATATATGGGCGAAACGGCGCTCGTTATCCAGTTACCCTTTGCTTCCATCAGCGTGTATGCTAATGGTTATAGCTATCCAAGTAAAAACTTCAACTTCGGATTGAATATCGGTTACCTGATATTCAACCCCAAAATGCTGGATTAACTAATTAAAAACATAAAAAGATTTGCGTCTTTAAAAGAAAGTACTACCTTTGCCCACGCGAACAACAAAAAGGCCGCGTGGCTCAATTGAATAGAGCAGCTGACTACGGATCAGCAGGTTACAGGTTTGAATCCTGTCGCGGTCACATCAAAGGAAAGGCATGACATAAAAACAATCAGTCATACCTTTCTTTTTTATTTGCCCAACTCAAACGAGCGTCCCGTTTCCTTATACCCTGAAAGTTTGCATGATTTACCCGAATTATACCCTGAAAGTTTGCATGGTTTACCCGAATTATACCCTGAAAGTTTACATGGTTTTAAAGAAAAGCATTATTTTTACAGCCATAAATAATTGATAGACATGATACAACGAAAAGCGCTGGAACATTTGGTGCAGTGGAAAGAAAGCGAAAGCCGTAAACCGCTTGTTTTGCGAGGGGCGAGGCAGGTAGGGAAGACTACGTTGGCGCGCGAATTTGCCAAAAACTACGACGTCTTTATCGAACTTAATTTAGAAACGACAAAAGAGCGCCAACTGTTTGAAACAGGAAACGATATTCAAAGGTTAATTACAGACATATTTTTTTACAAAGGCCTGAAAAAAACAGATAAATCAGTACTGCTTTTTATAGACGAAATTCAGTTTTCAAAGCCTGCAGTAGCCATTTTACGCTATTTTTACGAAGAGGCAAATTACATTCACGTTATTGTTGCCGGCTCGCTGCTCGAAACGGTAATAGACATGCGCAAAATTTCATTCCCTGTTGGGCGGGTGCAGTATATGGCAATTCGTCCCTGTTCGTTTTTAGAATTTCTGAGCGGTACCGGCGATGATTTCGATGCAGAACTAATTGAAAACATGACAGATATTTCGGGTATTCATTTTAAAATTATCGAACGTTTTTACAACTATATCTTGGTTGGCGGAATGCCTGCCGCAATAACCGAATATGCTAAAAATCAAGATATCCTTGCAGTAAAGGACGTATATGATTCACTGCTCGGAACCTATAAAGACGATGTGGAAAAATATACCGGCGATGCGCTGCAAATCCAGATAATCCGCACCATTTTGGATGTGGGCTGGTATTCGGCGGCAGCAGAAATTTCTTATGATAAATTCGGAAACACCGCTTTTTCGTCCCGCGAAATGAGCAAAGCGTTTCAAACCATTCAAAAAGCAATGCTGCTCGAACTGGCTTATCCAACTTCCGAAACGCGCATGCCGTTAATCCCCAATTTCCGCCGCCGTCCAAAACTGCTATGGTTAGACACAGGTTTGGTTAATTACTGTGCAGGGATACAGAAAGAAGTGTTTTCGGTTAAAAATATCGAAGACGTTTGGCGCGGACGAATTGCAGAACACATTGTAGCGCAGGAACTTCTTACGCTTGACGACAGTTTGCTGACAAAACGCACTTTTTGGCGGCGCGAAAAAGAAACTTCCGAAGCCGAAGTTGATTTTGTGTATAATTTTGAGAGCAAGGCTATTCCTGTAGAAGTGAAGTCGGGACATAACAGTAAACTGAAATCGCTGCATTTGTTTATGGACGACTGCCCTCACGATTATGCAGTCAGAGTTTGGTCGCAACCATTTTCGGTCGACCGTATTAAAACGCAGGCAGGTAAAGAGTTTAACCTTATCAATTTGCCGTTTTATTACGTCGGCGTTTTGAAAAAAGCGCTTGATAAAGTAATTAATAAATAAGGTGGATTCCGCTTCAAATTTATTTCATTAATGCTTTTGCTTTTAACATAAATTTTACGTCCTTTGCAATTCATGAACCATTAAAAATCTGCTTTATGTTTAAGAAAACGCTTTGTCTCGCTATTATTTCATTACTGTTATGCTATCCTGTTTGTCATGCGCAGGAATCGTTGACGCTTGAAAATATATATTCGGGCCGGTTAATTGAAACCAAAGGTATGGAAACCATGAATTGGCTGAAAGACGGCGAACGATATACGCGTTTGGAGAAAAATGAACAAACCGGCGGAATGGATGTGGTTGCTTACCGGGCTAAAGACAATCGGAAGGAAGTGATCATTCCGGCTTCTTCCTTTATAAACAGCGAAACAGGAAAGCCTGTCGATATCCGCAGTATTTCGTGGAGTAAAGACAATAGCCGGATTTTAATCTACAATCATACAAAACAAGTCTGGCGCTACGATACGAAAGGGGATTACTGGGTACTGACATTAAGCGACGGAACGCTCCGCCAATTAGGGAAAGAATTGCCCGAATCGTCCATGATGTTTGCCAAATTCTCTCCCGATGGCAACAAAGTGGCGTATGTCTCTGCTAATAACATATATGTTGAAGATGTTGTAAGCGGAAAAATCAACCAGTTAACATTCGACGGTAATGAAACAATCATCAATGGTACTTTCGATTGGGTTTATGAAGAAGAATTTAGCTGTCGCGACGGTTTTCTCTGGAGTCCTTCAGGAGAATCTATCGCTTACTGGCAAAGCGACACAAAAGGTACAGGCGTATTCGATATTATAAATAATGTAGATTCTATTTATCCGGCTATCCTCCATTTTCCATATCCTAAAGCGGGAACGGCCAACTCGGCGGTAAAAGTAGGCTATATATCTTCGCAGGGAGGAGCCACTACCTGGATAGATATTCCCGGAGATCCCCGAAATAATTATATTCCCCGTATGGAATTTATTCCCGAAAGCGATGAGTTGTTTATCCAGCAACTCAACAGAGAACAGAATACAAATAAGATATGGATTGCCGAAATAGGAAATTCCCAGCCGGCAGCTATTTTTACCGATACAGACGCAGCCTGGTTAAATACAAACGATCATATTAAATGGCTGAAGGATAACCGTTATTTTACCTGGGAAAGCGAACGCAGCGGTTGGCGCCATCTCTACCGTATCAGTCGCGACGGCAAAGAAATTGTCCCCATTACAAAAGGCGAGTTCGATTATATATCATTCGTGGGGATGGATATAAAAGAAGACCTTGTTTATTTCATTGCTTCGCCGGACAATTTCACCCAACGCTATTTATATTGTGCAAAATTATTCGGGAAAGGAGAAGCCAAACGGCTAAATCCCGTCAACCAAACGGGTCAGCACCGGTATAATATGTCTCCTTCGGGAAAATGGGCGGTTCATACCTATAGTAATGCCCAAACGCCGCCGGCGATCGACATGGTTGCATTTCCCAAGCATGAGTCTGTACGGTTGATTGAAGATAACGGCAAAGCAAAAGAACAATATGCCGCTTTAGGCGTAAATGCAAAAGAATTTATAAAAGTTACGTCCGGCAACCTTGAACTGGATGCATGGATGATTAAACCCGTCGATTTCGACGCTACAAAAAAATATCCGGTTATTATAGAAGTATATGGCGAACCGGCAAGCTCTACCGTTCAGGATGTTTGGGGAGGAGGCGATCTTTGGTTGCAATATATGGCAAATCAGGGATATATTATGGCAAGTATTGACAATCGCGGGGCAAATGCTCCCCGTGGACGCGAATGGCGTAAATGTATCTATGGCGAAGTAGGCGCCTTTTCGGCAGAAGACCAATGCCGGGGTATACAGGATATGATACGGCGGTATCCTTTTATCGACCCTGCGCGCATAGGTATAAACGGTTGGAGCGGCGGAGGAAGTCAAACCCTGAATTGCATGTTTCGCTATCCGGACGTATTCCGCACCGGAATAGCCATTGCTTTTGTATCCGACCAGCGTTTATACGATACAATCTACCAGGAACGCTATATGAATACGCCCCAGAATAACCCGGAAGGTTATCGCAAAGGTTCTCCAATATCATACGTTCCCGGCCTGAAAGGAAACTTACTGCTTATCCACGGAACAGGGGATGATAATGTGCATTATCAAAACTGCGAACTGTTAGTAAACGAACTGATCAAGCACGGAAAGATATTCAGCCAAATCAGTTACCCCATGCGTACCCATGGCATTTACGAAAGAGAAGGAACTACCTTGCATTTACGTAAAAGTATGGCAAAATACTGGCTCGACTATCTACCTGCCGGAGGTAAGTAGGGTTTTGTTCCTGATTGCAGAAGGAATAGCGTCTTTATGGATAACGATACTTATTGTTTTATAAGCTACAAAAGCTTCTGACGCATACCAGATACCTTTATATTTGCTATCAGTTCCCCATGAATTTTTAACCATAAAGAACTCTTTATCGCTTTGGTCTTTTGCCATACCATAAATTAGCATGGCATGGTCGTCGGTTGTTTGGAAATTATCGTATCCTTCCTGTCGCATTTCCTGTGTAACAGTCAGTTCCCGGCAAGGTTTTTCGGCCAATTTACGGATTTCTTCGTTCTTTTCCCTCTGGCTTAAACCAGTCCATCTTTCCTGGTCGGAACCGGATGTTTCAATTGCTTTTACATCAGGAACTACCGCTATTCCATTCCGGTTAAAACCCACTTCGCTTACGTCAGACGCCCAGGCAACCGTATATCCCGTATTTATTGCATGCTTTATAATCTCCATCAATTCGTTTAACGGTACATTATAAGACAATCCCCAACGCCAATTATCAGGCACTTCCAGGGCAAAAGGTTTATAAAAAGGCGCATGCGTAAAAGAAGTAAAAGAAACATAGTCGTCTATATTTAATCCTAATTCGTTAACAAAACTCAGGGGGGTATATTCTTTATCCTTATAGGTGAATTTTTCCGGAATCTCGCCTAAATAAGCGTCGATTATTCCGTCAAAGCCTTTCTTCCAGGCTGTAGACAGTTTACCATTCGGATTTTTCAGAATAGCTTTTATATAAGCCGAAGCGGCGCTTACCAATTCGCTGTGTACGTGCATATCTTCGCCATAATTTAAACCGTTCATTACTGATTCGGGAACGATACCATACTGTTTAACCGCATACAGTACGTCTTCAAAAGAACCTCCCTGTTCAAAGTTTAACGATCCGTGGGTACGTATATATTTAGCAGCCTGGTCTTTATAGGAATGGCTTATAATAAACATTTCAGATAAATCATATTCAGCCTTTCCCATACGTAATAATTCGGATTCCAGGTAGCCAACTCCGGAAAACGACCAGCAGGTTCCCGTACGGTTTTGATTTTTTACAGTTGTTATTTTCAGTTCTTTTACCGGAGTAAAGGTATATTCCTCTCCGTCTTGGGCGATACCGCTTGTTAGCGTTGTAGCCAGCAGTAAACCGGCAATTAATACTCTTTTCATGTCTATTATTTTTAAGTTCAGTAATTTTCGCGCAAAGATACGACATGTAATCCGGACAAGCCATTATTTTTGTTACTTTTGCGCCCGGTATTTATTCTAAATAAAGGAATTAATGATGAAAATCACCCTTATCGGAACAGGTAATATAGGGAGCGCCATAGCGCGCGGCCTTGCTCAGGGAACAGTTATCCATGCATCAGACATAACATGTACCGATTGCTCGGAAACATCGCTTGCGAAAATGAAAACATTCAACAGCGAGTTTCAGATATCTACCAATAACGTAGAAGCGTCGCGCAAAGCGGATATCATTATCATTGCCGTTAAACCCTGGCTGGTAGAAAAAGTTATCGACGAGATTAAAGGCGTACTTGACTACGACCGGCAAATCATCGTTTCCATAGCCGCCGGCGTAACGTTTGAACAATTGATGGCTTACCTCACAAAACATTCCGGTTTCGATTTAATGGCCACCCCTACCCTGTTCCGCGTTATTCCCAATACGGCCATAGAGGTATTGAGCAGTATGACTTTTGTCTCTGCGTTCAATGCTTCGGACGAACAATCCGCCTTCATCTTACGTATCTTTAACGAGTTGGGCAACGCCATATTAGTAGAAGAACGCTTGATGATGGCCGGAACAGCTCTCGCTTCAAGCGGAATAGCATTTGCGCTTCGTTATATAAGGGCTGCCATAGAAGGAGGCGTGGAATTAGGCTTTTATCCTCAGGAAGCGCAAGAAATAGTAGTCCACACGGTTAAGGGCGCCGTAGATTTATTGCTTACAAACAAAAGTAATCCGGAAATGGAGATTGATAAAGTCACCACTCCCGGAGGAATTACTATTAAAGGATTAAATGAAATGGAACTGTCGGGTTTTACTTCGGCTGTTATCCGCGGCCTCAAAGCCAGTAAATAAAAAGATTCTCCCTTTTATATCTTCTTCCTTCTTTCCATTTCTATTTTCAACATACGCAGTTCGCGGCCGGTTTGCCCGGCTACGGATGTATTTTCTTCGGCGCGACGAAGCAGATAGGGCAACACATCCCTTACTTTAGCATAAGGGACATATTTGGTTACATTATATCCTGCATGAGCCAGGTTGAAAGAGATATTGTCGCTCATCCCCAGCAGTTGGGCAAAATAAATACGCGGATTGTTCTTATCTATCTTTTTCTCTTCGATAAGAGCTGCCAGTTTATAATTACTATCCTCATTATGAGTACCCATAAACAGTTCCATACGGTCAATATGCTCGACTACAAATTTTACCCCTGCGTCAAAGTTTTCATCCGTAGCCTTTTTATCCTCGCATATCGGATCCGGGTATCCCAATAGTCCGGCCCGCTCGCGTTCCTCTTCCATATAAGCTCCCCGTACAAATTTGATTCCGGGATAGTATCCTTTCTCTACCGAATCATCATAGATACGGCGCAGATACGGCATTCTGTCATGACGGTACATCTGCAACGTAGCAAAAACAATCGAACGTTCTTTATTAAATAGCCGCATGGCGTCGTCGGTAAGTTCGTCAATAGCATCCTGAAAACAATAATCTTCCGCATCTACCAGGATACGAACCCCATTGTCGTAAGCGCGCCGGCAAAGAGCCATAAACCGCTCTTTAAATTCGCGGAACCCTTTTATTTCATCTATGGTTAATTCTTCCCTTTTTTCCGACGCTTTAGACAGAATTTCGTCTGTCGTTAATGTAGAGGGTTTAAATACGGCATAAGCAATCGTGGGATTTCTTTTGGCAAAGTCTACCGAACGAAGCGTTTCTTCAAATGTTGCCTGAATACCTGCCGGCGTTTTTTTACTTTCGGCAGAATAATCCAACGTAGATTTTACGTTATATTTCTCCAGGAAATAAATATACTTGGCGGTATCTTCTACTGTTTCACCGCCAACAAATTGCTTATAAAGGGTAGGTTTTACTATCCACCCTAAAGGGATGCGTATTTTTAATGCAATATTACTGGCAAACTTCCCGAACTTCACAATGCCCGGATGTTTCATTACATTAAATAACAAATAAGCGTTCTTTAATTCCGATTTTGATTTAGAAGAGAACGCAATTTCGGTATTATTAAAATTTAGCATGATATTAAAATTGATTGTCGGCCTTTTTTGTCAACTTGAAATATTATTTTTCTTGAAGAAAAGGATATGTATAATCGGTTGGAGGAACTAACGCTTCTTTTATTGTACGGGCATTTGTCCAGCGAATAAGATTTAAGGGACCTCCCGCTTTATCATTCGTACCTGAAGCTCTCGAACCGCCGAATGGTTGCTGTCCGATAACTGCTCCGGTCGGTTTGTCGTTGATATAGAAATTACCGGCAGAGTAGCGCAGTTTATTCATGGCCGTCTGGATAGCGTAACGATCTTTGCTAAAGATCGAACCGGTTAATCCATAGGGAGAAGTACGGTCGCAAAGCTCTATTGTTTCTTCAAATTTGTTATCATCGTACACATAAACAGTAATGACCGGACCAAAGATCTCTTCGGTCATAGACTTGAACTGCGGATTCGTAGTTTGAATCACCGTAGGCTCTACAAAATACCCGATAGACTTATCTCCCTTGCCGCCAAAAATAACTGCTGCGTCCGGCGCTTCTTTGGCATAATTGATATAGTTCATGATATTATCAAAAGACGCTTCGTCTATAACGGCGTTAAAGAAATTGGTAAAGTCTTGCGGATCGCCCATTTTTATCTCTTTCAGCATATCGCCTATTTGTTCCTTTATTTCTTTCCAGAGAGATTCGGGAATATAGGCGCGCGAGCCGGCAGAACATTTCTGTCCCTGATATTCAAATGCTCCGCGAACGATAGCCGTTGCAACCTCCAGGGCGGGAGAAGAAGGATGCACAAAAATGAAGTTCTTTCCACCCGTTTCGCCCACGATCTTTGGATATGATTTATAATTTTCGAGATTATTACCCATCTGACGCCATAAGGTATTGAAAGTAGCCGTTGAGCCTGTAAAGTGGAATCCGGCCAAATCAGGGCTGGCCGTTATTACTTTACCGATAACGCTACCCTGTCCGGGTATAAAGTTTACAACCCCGTCAGGCAAACCGGCTTCCTGGAATACTTTCATCAATAAATAGTTAGAATGAATCGCCGTAGTAGACGGTTTCCAAACAGCTACATTTCCCATCATGGCAGGAGCCATATTCAGGTTTCCGGCAATAGATGTAAAATTAAACGGACTCAATGAAAAAACAAAACCTTCCAGCGCCCGATATTCCATCCGGTTAATAATGCCTGTATCCGAATAAGGCTGATCTTCATAAATCTGTCCGGCATAGAATGCGCTGAAACGTAAAAAATCAATCAATTCACAAGGGGCATCAATCTCTGCCTGGAAAGGACTTTTACTCTGCCCCAACATAACGGAAGCATTCAATAAATACCGATATTTCGTTGCAAACAGTTCGGCGATGCGCATCATAAGCGAAGCGCGTTCTACCCACGGTAGTTCCGACCATTCTTTATGAGCTTTCATGGCGGCGTCGATAGCCATTTGTACTTCTTTTTCTCCAGCTTTATGGTAAGTAGCCAATACATGTTTATGATCGTGAGGCATAACTACCTTACCTGTGTTACCTGTTCGGATTTCTTTCCCTCCAATAATCAAAGGAATATCCCATTCTTCTGATGACAACTGCGCTAATGCTTTTTTTAGCGACGTTTTTTCCGGCGTTCCGGGCGCATAAGCTTTTACTGGTTCATTGATAGGTTTAGCGAATTTAAAAATTGCATTATTCATGATACTTCTAAAAAATTAAAATGTTATTCTTTTATTTGGCCTGTAAACTTAATGAAAATTTTCTGTAATAAAAGGACAAAGCCGTTAAATAAGCCCAAAATATCTATTTAAAAAAACAGACGACGCGGGAACGTAAGCTTAAAAAAGCTTTTTATCTGTTAAGAGGCGCGAATTGTTTCCGATATGTTAATTTGGGAGTTTAGGGGTGGGTTTTAGATTAAATATATATAAAAATATGTAAATATTCTTTAGTTAGAAAAAAGCTGTTTTTGACAGATTGGTTGGTTTTTGTTTGAAACGATATCAGATTGTCAAGGTCGATTGGGCGGCAACGGGGCGGAAACGATGGAGTTTTCGGGATGGTTTCGGGGCATACGGGTTGGCGTCATTTTGCAAGGGCGACGCCTATGACTTGCTTACAGGTAGCGTGATCCTTCGGTGATCCTTCGGTATGCCTTCGATGATCCTTCGACTCGGATAAATTTGTACCTTGACGGTAACTTACTTATCCGGGTATGGATGAGGGCATTTTTAACAATTGGCCGGCGTGAAACCGGCTGGTTTTTAGCAGTTGAATACAAGTCTTTAGCGGAAGGCGGTTTTAGCGGGACAGGCCGACTCTTTGAAAACCGCATAAAAAAATCAACTATAGTTATGTACCGGAGAAGATGATATGCGTGATTCGGCTAATGGATATTTGAGGATACGTTTTAAAGGGAGAAAGGATTGCTCTCACGAGCAATCCTTTCTGTACAGGTTTTGTGTATATGTCTATAGTTGTACAAATTAGTTTCTATCTTATTTTACGCCTGTACGGGTATCCCACCATAATTGTCTGCCCCAGCAATAGTTTTCGATACCTGCTTTAGCAACATTACAATTTTCGGTGTTATAAAGTTCTTCATTATTCGGATAAGGAAGACGGAACGGCATATCGTTATGAGTTCCTTTCCATACCGATTCTATAGCCGGATAGTTGGTTGTAGGATAACCGGTGCGGCGGTATAAACTCCATCCTTCGTAGTTGTTCTTGAAAAGAGATACCCACATTTCCCAGTAGATACGACCTTTGGTATTATCGAATTTACCTTTTCCGGCCAGATATGTATCTGCATCTGCCGCAGCAATTTTGTTTTCCTCCATCGAAAGACGAACCGCTTTTTCGTATGCTTCGGTAGCCGTTATGCCTACGTTCCAGCCATTCAATGCAGCTTCAGCCATAATAAAATAGGATTCGCTGGCATTATAGAAAGGCGTGAAACCGGCCGGATCGTCGCGATAGATTTCACCGATACGGGAAATCATATTCAACTGCGGCTGCGATTCCGGGCCGTTCTGGAAACCGCGATATTCATTGTCGCTTGTTGCCGGATGGGCGATAGAGGCGATACGCGGGTCTGCCATCTCCTTCAAATGATCAATCAAAATATCAGAGATACCGTGATCGTCGCGTCCTAATTTATTGCTATACCATGGTTCATAATACGGAGGAGTACCCTGCCACCACAGATAACATTGAGAATCCGTACTGTCGATAAACGGGTATTTGGAAGGATTTCCACAGATTTCTTCGATGGTACTTTTCGACAATTCCGGCGCTACGGCTGATAGACGCATTGCCATACGCAAACGAAGCGAATTACAGAAACGTTGCCATTTTTCAACGTCGCCCGCATAAATAAAATCACCGTCGCCAATATCATCGTCGCCAAGCCCGCCGGACATTTCATCGGCTATGGCTTTCAGATCTGCCATAACAGCCGGCCATATATCTTTTTCACTATCGTATTTAGGCTTCAATATACTGTTATCATCTCCACCGCCTTTCAGCGCTTCCGAATAAGGAATATCGCCCCAACCGTCGAGCAGGTACAACCACATATATTGCTGCCAGATACGAGCTATCCAACGAATATTTTTCAATTCCCCGGCATTATCTTCCGTCCTGTCCAGAATATCGCTCATCTGATAAACATTATTATAACATCTGCTCCAACGGTTACCATACGTATTATTAGTAGGGATGATACCGTTCATATAATCCAAGTACTGGATTTTTACAATATAACCGGCCCATGTTCCGTAACCCTCTATTTCGCCGCCCATTCTTGTACCTACTTCACGAATGGCGTCTGCCAGCATGTTTGTATAAGGCGCACTGTCAAAGGCGTCCGGATCGGTATTGATTTCATCAAAGGCGTCCGTACAGCCGGTAAACAAGGTAGTAACAAAAAGAAACAACGTTGCTACCCATAATTTTATTTTTTTATTCATAATGTGATTCCTTTATTAGTTAAAACGTAAGACCTAACTTAATACCAAAACTGCGGGAAGTAGGAGTAGACGCCTGTTCATAACCTA
>JAIRYL010000041.1 GCA_031267775.1 Tannerellaceae bacterium | reverse complement strand
ATCCCGTTAAAGTCATAGTTCCAGGGAACGCGGATAACCGTTACGTTTCTTTTCAAGAGGCAGCGGATAATATTGTGTTTAACGCCGCAGTCCAGCAAAACCACCTTCTTTTTGCCTTCGCCTTCGCCGTAAGTAATTATTTCTTTGGTAGAAACCCTGTCTACATAATTAACATGTTCATAGTCTACGGCGGCCAGTTGAGATTTGGCCGCTTTTTTAATTTCTTCGCGGCTCATGGCCGGATATTCGTCGCCAATAAGAATGGCGCCCGTCATGATTCCCCTTTCGCGCAAAAGCTTTGTCAGGCTTCGGGTATCGATACCGCAAATACCGGGTATCTGTTCTCTTTTCAGCCAGTCGCCCAGGCTTTCCGTTGCATTCCAGTGACTGTATTCGCGGCTGTAATCGCTCACTATCAGAGCTTCGGCATAAATACGGTCGCTTTCCATGAGGGAAGCCAAACCGTTTGGCTCAAAGGTAAACGGAGGAACGCCGTAATTCCCTGCCAGCGGATAAGTAAGCGCCATCAACTGCCCGGCGTATGAAGGGTCTGTCAAGCTCTCAGGATAGCCTGTCATGGCTGTATTGAATACAACTTCGCCGGCTACAGCTTTTTCATATCCAAAGGATTTGCCGCTAAAAACGCTGCCATCGTCTAACACTAAAAACGCTGCTTTTTCTGTATACATATATATTGCTGTTCTTAAATAAGTAATTGGATATTTTTAGTAAGATAATCTTCTTCCATAAAATGTATGAACGCGTTGTTTACCATTCGCGCGCCGCCGGGCGTGGGATAATTGCCCGAAAAATACCAGTCGCCCGGATGATTCGGACAGGAGGCGTGCAGACCTTCGAGCGTTTGGTACACAATTTCAACCTTCGCTTTTGTTTCTTTGGGAGTGAGTAATTCCACCATTTTGGCCGATATTTCTTCGTCTGTAAACGGGGCGTATATTTCTTTTACATGGTTTACAAGCCGGTCGCCGGGTTTGCCCTGTTCTTCTTTGGCTTTCTTGTATATATCCCGTATGAGCGATACCTGCTCTCTTTCTTCCAGCAAGGCTACGGCTGCCTTAAAAGCGATAAACTCGTTCATGCTTGACATGGCTATGCCGTAACAGTCCGGATATCTTACCTGCGGAGATGAAGAAACGATCACTATTTTCTTGGGGCCGAGGCGATCCAGGATGCCGATAATGCTTTGCTTGAGCGTGGTGCCTCTTACAATACTGTCGTCTATCACCACCAGATTGTCTACGCCCGGGTTGATGCTTCCGTACGTAATATCGTATACGTGCGCCGCCAGATCGTTACGGCTGTTTCCTTCGGCAATAAAGGTGCGCAGCTTGACGTCTTTTATGGCAACCTTTTCGGCGCGAACCCGCATGGATAATATTTGCTCCAGCTCTTCTTCGCTCATCCATGAGTTTCGCCCGGCTATCCATTCTTTCTTTTTCCTGTTCAGGTATTCGTTCAGTCCTTCCTGCAAGCCAAAATAAGCTACTTCGGCCGTATTGGGTATGAATGAAAAAACGGTATGGTTCGTATCGTAATCGACAGATTTTAATACAGGGTATACCAGATTCCTCCCCAAATGTTTCCTTTCTTTATAAATATCGGCGTCGCTGCCACGCGAGAAGTAGATCCGTTCAAAGGAGCAGGCGCTAAGCTTTTTGGGTTCGATGATCCGGGAAATACGGACTTGTCCGCTTTTGCTTACAATGATGGCCTCTCCCCTGCCGAGTTCTTTCACCTTGCCGGCCGCAACGTTCATAACGGTTTGTATCACAGGCCGTTCGGAGGCTACCACTACTATTTCGTCGTCCTGATAATAAAATGCCGGCCGGATTCCCCAAGGGTCGCGCACGCTGAACGATTCGCCGCTGCCGGTCAGTCCGCAGATAACAAAACCGCCATCCCAAAGAGGAGCGCACCGTTTCAATACGTTAGCCGCCTCTATCCGGTCTTCAATAGCATGCGTAATATCCATTCCTTTCAACCCCTCCTTTTCGCACTGCCGGTAGAGGCGTTCTACCTCGCGATCCAGCCGGTGCCCCATTTGTTCCAATATAATATAGGCGTCGGCATATTGGCGGGGATGCTGCCCGATAGAGGTTATTTCTTCAAAAATCTCATGCAGGTTTGTAAGATTGAAGTTTCCGCAAAGCGCCAGGTTTTTCGCGCGCCAGTTATTCCGGCGAAGAAACGGGTGGATAAAAGAAATACCGGACTTGCCGGTAGTACTGTAACGCAAATGCCCCATGTAAAGTTCTCCTGCGAACGGTAATTGCGCTTTTGCAAAAAGAGGGTCGGTACGTTTTTCTTTCGGAATATCCTTATAGCGCTCGTGAACGGAAGCAAAGACGTCTGTTATGGCGCCGGTTCCTATGGCTCTTTCCCTGAACATGTATTCTTCGCCGGCGTTTGCCTGTAATTTTACGCAGGCCAAACCCGCGCCCTCCTGTCCACGGTTATGTTGTTTTTCCATCAGCAGATAGAGTTTATTTAAGCCATACATCCAACTGCCATACTTTTGATGATAATACTCCAAAGGTTTCAGCAACCGGACCATGGCAACTCCACACTCATGCTTTAGTTCTTCCATCTGAATATAATTTATTTTGTAAACCGTGCAAAGGTAACGAATTATTATGTTATATAATTGCGAACTGTTTTATTTGGAACTGTTTTTACAAGACGAAGCCTGAAAATGCAAGTATTCTCAGGCTTTGTCTTGCAAAAAACATCTTCGATGCATTGGCAAGGTTTCTTTTCGGACAGCGTCTTAAAATTTCACGATACTCCCACTCTTTCCGCTGCGGACGGCGGCGTCTAAGATGGATACTACGGTAAGATTGTTTTCAAGAGACGATAAGTCGGTTGGCTCAACGTTAATTTCATTTCGGACAACTGCCTTAAAATAAAGGAACGGATCGTTACAGGGAGCTTTTAAAGCGGGCGCTTTTTGAGCCGTTTCTTTGTTTTTTACATGCACGCGCAGGTCTGTTGCATTGTCTTGGTAAATATATCCTTTTTCTCCATAGATATGCATATCTTTCCGATTTATCGGCCAGTTCCACGAGGCCATGATCTGTACGGTCAGGTTGGGATACTGTACAATTATCGTAGCATCGTCGTCTACCTTGGGATAAAGCTGGGGTTTTTGTTTATTGAGGACGGCATATACGCTAAGCGGCTTTTGTCCGTTTAAAAACCACGTTGCCAGATTGGCGCCATAACAGCCGAAATCTATCACAGCGCCTCCCCCGTTTAATACCGGGTCGGTCAGCCAGTCGGTAAATTCTTTGGAGCAGCCTATTTCAAAGGGGCCTCTATGACCGTCGTAGACATTTATGCGCGTAATATTGCCTATTTTGGACTGGTTTACCATGCGGTATGTTTCGTGGAGACTTGCATACCAGCTTGTTTCATAGTTTGTAAGTAAATGAATGTTGTGTTTCCGCGCCAGTTCGGCCATCTTCTGGGCGTCTGCTTTTTTTGTAGCCAGCGGTTTTTCTACCATTACATGTACGCCTCTTGGGGCGCATGCTTCTACCACCCGCAGGTGATGGGCGATGGGTTCGTATACAATAACCGCTTCCGGCTTTGTTTTGTCAAGCATTTCTTCGAGGCTTGCAAAGAAGAGATCGTCGGCTACTTTCCCTTTGAGGCCATTCTTTTCCCTCAATGAATCGTTCGTTTCCGCGATACCTGTAATAACAAAATCACCCCGGTTTACGCGATTAATAACTTCGCCTAAATGTCCGTGCGAAAGGCCTGCAACGCCCAACCTCAGGGGCTGGCTTTCCTGTGCAAAAGAAATAAAAGGTATCATACAAACGATACTGAACAACCATGTTTGAATGTTTCTCATCATGTTACTTATTTTAAAATTTATATACTGCCTGCAAAGATACGCGCGCATACGTACTATGAAAAATCTAATTTATATTAACTCTACTGAAAAAACCAAAAAAAACGTATTATTTCCAATCTACCAGGGAAGACTTGAAATAGTTCCAGCCGAATTTATTCCACAGGGTCGACTGGGCGGCCAGGCGGCGGGCGTATTCGTTCCAGTCCGTATCGCCGTCGGCATTCCAGGCTTTCTCGGCAATGCCGGGCAGTTTGGGGAGAACCAGGAATTGCAGGTCGGAGAAACTTTCGATGGTCTCGCACCAGACGGCACATTCTACGCCCGCCATATTTTCTTCTTTGATCAGCGGATTGAACGTCGTCGGATTCCACTGCATCAATTCTTCTACGGTCACTTTTGGATAGGCAATCATTCCCAGCCTGTCTTGTTCGGCCTGCTGGGACACGTCTGCCGCCGGTTCTTTATAGCGCTGGTCCATATAGACAAAACGTTGCGGCGAGAGGAGGATGCGTACGTTTTTGCCGATGGCGCGTTCTACGTCAAGAGCAGCCTGCGCAAAGGTTTCCACAAATAGATGGACAACTTCGGGAGGAAGCGCCGAGGCTAATGCTTCGTTGTCTTCCAGCAACCCGCCGTCTAAATAAATCCAA
>JAIRYL010000202.1 GCA_031267775.1 Tannerellaceae bacterium | reverse complement strand
GCGGGATCAGTCTTGCTCATCCTTAAAGGAAGAACTTTCGATATTAAAAAAAACTTCCGGCGGCAAGCATATCGCTCCAACCAATAGACAGGCATAAATATCCGGAGTTTGTTGTTTCTTTATTAGCAAACATTTACACGATAACAAACTGTGGATTTCGTAAATCCGTTGATTTATTTAAGTAACGTGAAATAAATACTATGTAATGGTTTTTCTGTCCCGTCAGGGACAAATGTAAATAACCCCCAGTGAAGCGCAGCGACTGGGGGGTAGCGACACGCCTCCCCCCTCTCTCCGAACTCCGAGGAATTCAACCTTACAGGTTGGGGCGGCGCGGCGTGTTCCGCATGCCCCCGGTCGCGTCGCTTCACCGGGGGTTACCAACATGGAACGCCTGCGGCGTTCAGGAACGAAAACGGTTATATTTTGTTTATTTCGTATTCCTAAACGGGTAACAACGGAAAAAAGAACTTCGGATAAATGTCCGGCCTGCGGTCGTCTGCAATCATTCTTTTTTCTATATCTTTGCGCCATGAACTCGTTTGAAGGATATGTGGGGATACAGATTTGGGATGGACAGTTGGTAAATGACGTCGTTTTCTCCTTATTGTTTGCCTTATTAACCCTGTTTGCCCTGGTATATCATTCAAACTACCGCTTGTTTTCAAAAATGATACGGGATGTATTCTACATAAAAGAACGGTTAAGCTTATTTGAAACGGTTGGAGGGAATGAGTTTGTATTTCGGAGCTTTATGATATTCCAGTCGTTGTTTCTTTCTACTCTTGCCATATTTGTGGTCGGGCATATCTATCAGCTCTTCGATTTTTCGGATATCCGGTCAAATTTATTACTTATAGGCGTCATATTTCTCTGCGTTGTTTTATATTATTATTTCAGGCAGTTTTTTTACGCGCTGATTGGTTTTGTTTTTACCGATCCGGCGAAAAGCAAATTCTGGAAAGCCAATTATTGTGCGATCACCAGCTTTTGGGGACTCTTGCTATACATTCCTGTCTTTTGGCTGGTTTTTATAGGAAAATATATCGGGATACCATTGGTATTGTTTGCCGTTTTATATCTTTTATATCGTTTTTGGTTAATTTATAAGTCGATACGGATATTTCACATTCGCAACATGGGTTATATATATATTTTTTTGTACCTTTGCGGCCAAGAAATTCTACCTATATTATTTATATACAAAGGTATGGTTTATTTGTATAACGTTATTGAAAAAAGTGCTATATGGCATTGAATATCAAAAAATTATTGGTGTCGCAACCGAAGCCCGTATCTGAAAAATCCCCGTACTTTGATATTGCTGAAAAGTATGGCGTAGAGATAGATTTCAGACCGTTTATAAAAGTAGATCCTCTTTCCGCAAAGGAATTCAGGCAACAACGAATTAATATCCTGGATCATTCGGCCATTATTTTTACAGCTCGTACCGCTATCGACCATTTCTTTCATTTATGCGAAGAACTGAGAGTAGCCATTCCGGAAACAATGAAATATTTCTGTATGACAGAGGCTATTGCCGTATACCTGCAAAAATATACGGTATATAGAAAACGCAAAATCTTTTTTGCCGCTACCGGAAAATTAGAAGAATTGGGCGTCATTATAGGGAAACATGCTAAAGAAAATTATCTGGTACCTATATCTGACGTGCACAAAGACGATTTGTTTGTTCAGTTGGATACAAAAAGGGTAAACCATACAAAGGCTGTCATGTTTCGTACGGTGAGCAATGATTTTTCAAAAGAAGAAAAGTTCGATTATGATATGCTGCTTTTCTTTAGTCCGTCGGGAATCATTTCTTTATTGAAAAATTTCCCCGACTTTAAACAGGAAAATATAAAAATAGGCTGTTTCGGCCCTACTACGGCAAAAGCCGTGAAAGACGCCGGTTTGCGTCTGGACGTAGAAGCCCCTACGCCCGAAGCTCCTTCGATGACGGCCGCCCTGGAGCAATACCTCAGGAAAGAGTTGGGCAACTGTAAAAAAAATGGTAAATAAAAGACAGTATACCTTTTCCAAGGAAGAACGCCTGTCGTGGAAACGCTACATAGATTTGCTTTTCGAGAAAGGACAATCGTTTGTGGCGTTTCCGTTGCGGGTTATTTATTTATTATTGGACGAAAAGAAAGAAATACCGGCGTCGGTATTGATAAGCGTCTCCAAAAAAAAATTCAAACGGGCTGTCGACCGAAACCAAATCAAACGCCAGGCGCGCGAAGCTTATCGTACGCAGAAACATGCTTTGGCAGAGACTTTAGTAGAAAAAGAGAAAGCCATGCTTGTTGCTTTCCTTTATCTGGATAAAGAAATTCATCCCTTTTCTACGATGGAAAAAGCCATGGAGAAGGCTATGAAGAAAGCGATCAACATACTGCATGCCAAAGAATGAGTAAGCGTTTTTTTACGGCTATTCTTTTATTGCCGGTTTATTTCTATAGATATTGTATCTCGCCGCTTACGCCGGCGTCGTGCCGGTTTGTACCCACTTGTTCTGAATATACCGTACAAGCCTTGAAAAAACATGGGCCGGTAAAGGGCTTATGGCTATCCGTTAAGCGAATACTTCGCTGCAATCCCTGGGGAGGTAGCGGATATGATCCGGTACCCTAATGACCTATTATAATATACACGCTTATCTTCCATCCGCCCATTCCGACGAGGTTACCATATTGAATCGGATACTAAGGGAAAAAAAAGAAGAAGATATAGAGGAGAAGAAGGCGGGTTTTTTGAGCGTTGGCGTCCACCCCTGGTATATAGAAGACGTAGCGATACAGATGAAACAACTGCAAAGCCTGGCCATATTACCCAACGTTGTAGCAATTGGCGAAGCGGGTTTAGACAGGCTGACAGATACGCCCCTTGCTATTCAACAAGACGTATTCGCCCGGCAAGCTTATCTTGCCGAAGAATTACAAAAGCCCTTCATCATTCATTGCGTAAAAGCCTGGGAGGAGTTAATGGCCATAAAGAAACAAATCAAACCGGAAACAGCTTGGATTATTCATGGATTCAGGGGAAAACCGGATTTGGCAGGGCAGTTAACGCGCCACGACTTTCGCTTGTCATTCGGCAAATATTTTAATCCGGGTTCGCTTCAACGGGCTTATCCCCGTCATATTTTTACGGAAACAGACGATCAAGAGATCAGCATTCGGATAGTATACCGCCAAATTGCCTCCGCCCTGCATATAACGGAGGAAGAATTAGGGAAACAGATTCAAAAGAATGTTAAGAGCCTTTTTCCGGTTTGATTAGAAAATAAGTCGTACCTTTGTCGTCATTCAATCATTTACAATTTAATATGTTATAAATTAATACGATGAATTTTGTAGAAGAAGTAAGGTGGAGGGGTATGATTCATGACGTAATGCCCGGAACAGAAGAACAGTTGCAAAAAGAAATGACTTCGGGGTATGTAGGTATCGACCCTACGGCTGATTCATTACATATAGGGCACTTGGTAGGCGTGATGAT
>JAIRYL010000190.1 GCA_031267775.1 Tannerellaceae bacterium | reverse complement strand
ATATATACTTTAGTTTTAGTTTAGAACCATAAAAGAACGAAAGTTTAGGGAATAACAGCAGCGAGTGGTCTTTATTTTTATCCGGCGCGCTTATAAATACTGATTTTTATGTAAGTTTGTCGGAAAAATAGAACAGATTATGACGTCAATTCATTTGGATGGTTTGCTGATTGGGATTATTACTTTCTTCATGATAGGGGTGTTCCACCCAATTGTCGTAAAAGCGGAATATTATTGGGGTACCAAGTGCTGGTGGTTTTTTCTGGTATTGGGCATTTCAGGCGTCGTAGCTTCCTTATTTATTGAAAGCGTGGTTATGTCGGCTATTTGCGGCGTGTTCGCCTTTTCGTCATTCTGGACGATAAAAGAACTGTTTGAACAGGAAGGGCGCGTATCAAAAGGCTGGTTTCCTAAAAATCCAAAAAGAAACTATCCCGAACGCAACTAAGGAGGCGTCGAGAAATAAATTATACAAATTTATTGGAACTGTTTTTTGCCAGACGAAGCCTGAAAGCGCGCGCATACCGGGGTATGTAAGCGCTTTCAGGCTGAAGGATGGCGGGAAACAGGCCGATAAATGTATGATTTATTCGCTATTTTTTCTTTATTTATTCATCGTATACGCTGGTAATAACCTGTACCTGCATCGCTAAGGAGTCTTTACGAAGCGCAAGGCTTGCCGGTTTCAGATAGTTACTCAGAGATTCGGTAGTCCCGGCCGTACTGCTAACCGACCGGTCGACGGGGATAACCAACATATTCAAATCTTTGTCCGGATCATTCAGTAATTGATACCTGATCAGATTTGCCAGATTTGTTTTAACGGGGCTGGCGCTACCGTCAGAGGTAAACGAATAGAGTAAAGACGAGGGATAATAGGTTCCTAAATAGGCGGTTATATTATCTTCTATCTTCCCTTTTTCAAAGAACGTTTTAACCGAATCTTCCGGGAGGAACAATACGTATGCGGGAGGAGACAATGCGTATTTCCAATCATCCTGCGGCATTGCTTTCAGTTCGAGGTAAAAGGTGTTTATCCGCCTGTCTCCTACCTTTTCTTTTATTTCCTTAACAGGGATGGTAAAACGTGTCGCAACGCCGGCGGGCGTCTTTATATAGGTATAATTATCATTGGGAATCAACAATTTATCCAAATCGGCGCTTTGCGTACGGTTCATCTGGATAACTTCCTTTGTTACCGGAAATACTTCATAGGCAATTACGGCGGAATCTATAGCCCCGGTAGAAAGCCTTTCGGTATAATAGTTATAATAAATAACGATTTCCGTATCATTAATAACCAATATATTTCCACTTCCAAACGTATTGGTAATATGTAATCCCGGAAAGAACGCATTAAAGGCTTCCTGATTTACAAAACTGGCGGGATTGGCCATGGATTCATCATAGAATTTCTGTCCGAATGAAACAGGCAGTTTGATCTCGACGCGCGCATTATACGAATATACCGTATAAGAACTGCTTGCGACGGTAGCGCTCCACAATGAATCGGAAACGGTTAAATCGCGAGGAGAGTATGTTTTGGAAGCTAAGGGATTATTAAAATCCACATATCGAGCGGGATCGATATTGGTGTAATAATTCCTTTCCAATGGCTTTACAACGGGATATACGGTAGCCTGCATAGAGGCTAAGGAGTCGCCAATCCATTCTCTATTTGAATAAAAAATCCTGAATTGAACCGAATCGATTTTACCGTTTACAGGTTTTTGCCTGAATGTAAAGCCATCCTGCACATAAAACTGACAGATAAAATCCGCTTTCAGGTATCCGTATAACGGATCGTATATTTCGCCGAGTAATCCGGTTGCCGTCTTTGCATAAATCGAATCAAGCAACACCGTCGAAGCTTTGAGCATAAAGGTATCCGTCCGTATCGTAGGCGTATCTTCGCTTGGTTGAATACTTGGTCCTACCCGCCCCATATCATCATTACAACTGTTCAGTAATATACATCCTGCAACCATACCAAGTATAAAAAATCTGATCTTCATTTCTTACTGTATTTCTTAATTAGAATCCAATATTATATCGTAGAACTTATTAAAAGAATCTATATAATCATCCGGAGACTGATAGGGTAAAAAAGGTTTCCCATTCATGCCGGAAATATAAGAAGTTATTTCCGGATTAACAACTTCGCTCCCCTGTATAACTCCATCGGAGAAATCGATTGCCAATTTCGTCAGGGAAATAAAACCTGTATCATCCTTTAACAGGGCAACATCATCCTCTGTAGCGCCGTCCATTATCAGTTTACCGGCAAATTCTTTCCGGAAGGGCGTGTTAAATCCGTCATTATATATAGAATAAACAGTTTTTGCATCTTTCAGACAGGGATCGTCTGCATACATGCGTTTAATATAAAGAGCCGTTAATGCCGACATCCATCCATGGCAATGTATTAAATCCGGAATCCAACGCAGTTTTTTAATCGTTTCCAATACGCCGCGCACATAAAAGATAGACCGTTCGTCGTTATCCTCATATTCTTTTCCCCCGACGTCGCACACAAGAGATTTTCGCTGAAAAAAATCTTCATTATCAATAAAATATACCTGCATCCTGGCAGATTGAATAGAAGCTACTTTTATTATCAGTGGATGATCCGTATCATCGATAATCAAATTCATTCCAGACAAACGTATCACCTCGTGCAATTGGTTACGCCTTTCGTTGATGTTTCCAAATTTAGGCATGAATGTTCTGATCTCACGTCCACACTCCTGGGTACCTTGCGGTAAATTCCTGCCTATAATGGCTATTTCTGATTCCGGTAGATAAGGGGTTATTTCTTGAGTGATAAACAAAATTCTTTTTGCATCCATTCTAATAAAATTGTTTTTAAGATGGTACAAAGATAACACTTTTTTAAGGGAAAACTGTTATAAAATGCCAAAATAAGCCCTAAGGAGGCGTTTGGAAATAAATCATCCCTGTATCGGCCTGTTTTCCGCCATCCTTCAGCCTCAAAGCGCTTACATACCCCGGTATACGCGCCCTTTCAGGCTTCGTATGGCAAAAAACAGTTGCCATAAATTGGTATGATTTATTTCCAAACGCCTCCCAACCGGGTATAAGACGTCCCCATATTTCAGCTTGAATAAATTCCTTCTTTGCTTTCATAAACGATAATTATTTCTTTGCTTTGTGCTCGTTTTTAAATACGATTTACAATGAAAATAATCTCCCGTATCTGCGAATTGAGAAATTGCCTTTCCGAAGAAAGACAGAAAAACAAAACAATCGGACTGGTTCCTACCATGGGGGCTTTGCACGATGGCCATATCAGTTTGGTGAAACGCTGCGTAGAAGAAAATGATATATGCGTTGTCAGTCTATTTGTGAATCCTACGCAATTTAATAATAAACAGGATCTTGCCACATATCCCCGTACGCCGGAGAATGATTTTGCGCTGCTCGAAACGGCGGAATGCGATTATGTATTTACGCCAACGGAAAAAGAGATGTACCCAGAACCAGACGTCAGGGTATTTAACCTGGGGCTGGTAGCGGAGGTTATGGAAGGGGTATACCGGCCGGGACATTTTAACGGCGTAGCGCAAATAGTAAGCAAGCTGTTCTATCTTGTAGAACCGGACAAGGCTTATTTTGGCGAAAAAGATCTCCAGCAAATAGCTGTGATCCGGGCGATGGTAAAAGAATTAAATATACCGGTCGAGATTGTTTCATGCCCTATCTTACGCGAAGCCGGCGGGCTTGCGATGAGTAGCCGGAACAGGCGCCTGACTCCCGAACAACATCAAAAAGCGTCTTTGATAGCTCGTACATTGAAAGAAAGTACTACCTTTGTACCCGGGAAAAATGTGCAAGAGATACTAGATTATGTGGCAAATACCTTAAATAATGAACCTGTATTTCGGGTGGAATATTTTGACATTGTAGACAGGTATACCTTACAATCTGTTAAAAACTGGAAAGAAACGACTGATCCGACAGGTTGTATCGCCGTCTTTTGCGGAGAAGTGAGGTTAATAGATAATATAACGTACAAAAATAAATTATCCTAAAACAATCATAATGTTTATCGAAATTATTAAGTCAAAAATCCATCGAGTCACCGTAACCGAAGCAAATTTGAATTATATCGGGAGCATTACGATTGATGAGGATTTATTGGATGCCGCTAATATGATTCCTTATGAAAAGGTGGCCATTGTGAACAATAACAATGGAGAACGATTTGAAACATATATAATAAAAGGAGAACGCGGTTCGGGCATTATTTGCCTCAACGGAGCGGCAGCCAGGAGAGTGCAGCCTGGCGATATTATTATTATTATGTCGTTTGCCTTTATGGGTTTTGAAGAAGCCAGGTCTTTTAAACCGACCATTATTTTTCCGGATACAGCGACCAATAAACTGATATAAACCGGTAGCGATAAATGAACGTTTTACATAAAAAGCTCGCCGATTAAAAATAGCGGGCTTTTTGCATAAGTACGCAGCTAAAAAAACTCAACCTAATAATATAAGTATGTATACCAATAAACAAATCCGAAATGTTAGCTATCCTATATTCCTTAGTCTGCTGGCGCAAAACATAATTAACGTAACAGATACGGCTTTCCTCGGAAGAGTAGGAGAAGTGGAATTGGGCGCCTCTGCATTGGGCGGTTTATTTTATATCTGCTGTTTCACCATCGCTTTTGGCTTCAGCACAGGTTCGCAGATTATGATTGCCCGGAGGAATGGCGAGGGGGAGTATAAACAAGTAGGCCCGGTGATGATACAAGGCGTATTCTTTCTAATCATCCTGGCCGTTATCTTATTTACCTTAACCCGTTTCTTTTCGTCGAATATCATGCATCTGCTTATATCGTCGGATACCATTATGAATGCGGCGGTCGATTTTTTGAATATCCGCGTATTCGGTTTCTTTTTCTGTTTTGTGAATGTCATGTTCAGAGCGTTTTTTGTTGGGATAACCCGCACCAAGGTACTTACATTCAACGCTATATTGATGGCTATTACTAATATTATCTTAGATTACCTGCTCATATTCGGGCATGGAGGATTCCCTGAGATGGGAATAGAAGGGGCTGCCATTGCTTCCGTTGCCGCAGAAGCGATATCGATCCTCTTTTTCGTTATTTATACACGTTTTACAGTAAACATACAGAAATATGGGCTTACCCAATTTGGAGGTTTCAACTTTAAACTGCTGAAACGAATTTTAAGTATCTCTATTTTCACCATGATGCAGTACTTTATCTCCATGAGTACGTTCCTGCTGTTCTTTATCGCCGTAGAACGTATCGGACAACGCGAACTGGCAATCGCTAATATTATCCGCAGTATCTACATCGTATTGTTTATTCCTGTCAATTCGCTGGCTACAACAACCAATTCGCTTGTGAGTAACGCAATCGGCGCCGGGCAAATTAACCAGGTAATTCCGATTATCAAAAAAATCGCCCGCTTATCGTTCTTCATCATGGCGTTTTGTTCTATCATTATTTGTTTAATCCCCCAGTATGTCATATCGGTTTATACCAATGACCCTACGCTCATAACAGGCTCCATAGCGTCTGTCTATGTAATTGCCGGGGCCATGCTGATATCGGCTGCCGGTAATATTGTGTTCAATGGGGTGTCCGGAACAGGTAATACACGCTCGGCTCTCTTGATAGAAACTATTATTTTAATTTTTTATACAATTTATATTATCATTATCGGCGTATATCTCCAAATGCCTGTACACATCTGCTTTACTTCCGAAATAATCTACTTTGGCGGCTTATTAGTTTTCAGCGCTTTATACCTGAAAAAAGGCAATTGGCAAAACAAACGTATCTGAACATAAAAATATTTTAATTTTTATAGTGGACGTTTAAAAAAAAATGCACATATTTGGGGGAAAGTTAAGATAAAAGCGTGGGTGTTTAACAAATGTTAGCTATCATGGAAGAATCAATGAAGAAGACACAAGGTGAAAGCGGCGATAAGGAGATTCTATATTCAAAATCTTTAAAAGCAGGAAAACGGATTTATTACCTGGACGTAAAAAAGAATCAGAGAGACGACTTGTTTTTGGCAATAACGGAAAGCAAGAAAATTCAGCCAAAAGACGGCTCTCCTTCATCATTCGAGAAACATAAGATATTTCTTTACAAGGAAGATTTCGACAAATTTCTGGAAGGTATGCAGGACATTATAGGGTATATCCGAAAACAAAACGAACTGACGCCCGAAGGGACTGAAGGCAGGAAAACGCCAAGGATATTGCCTAAAGAGAAGACAGATAAAGACGATGACGGGAAGATCAAACTGAAAATTGAATTTTGAAAGGGGCCGTATCAAAAGTTAAATTAAACGCTGGAGAAATCAAGTACTTGAAAGAGTATTCGAATAAAACAGGTTTAAAATTCTTTTGACGCATCCCCTCTCTTTAAGAATACGTCATGTCGTCATTGTCATCCCTCGTGAATCGCTTCTGTGGGGCAAGCCTCTGCACAAGTTCCACAATCCGTACAAGTTTCCGGGTCTATAGCGTATATATCACCTTCTGAAATCGCCCCAACCGGACATTCGTCAATACATGTACCGCATGCAATACAATCTTCGCTAATTACGTAAGCCATTTTATTAAACGTTTGAATTAAATTATTAAAAAACTATTAGTAAGTACAAAAATATAGCTTTCTTTGTATTTAAAAAACATATCCCATATAATTTATTCATATAACCTGTTTCTGCAATAAATTGTTTGAATCTTCGTTATTACACAAAATGACTTGCAATTGAGACGTCTATTATTATCATTATCCCTGCTTTGCCTGTTGGCAAGCGGCGTTAAGGCGCAGCTTGAAAAAGTAAAGAATCAACCATACGCCGATATGAAATTATTCCATCTCGGATTTCATGTCGGGCTTCATACGCAAGATTTGATACTTACCAATACGGGCGCGGTTACGACGGACGGCCAAACATGGTTTGCCGAAATTCCGTTTTACTCGCCGGGATTTAGCGTAGGAATGATTGGCGATCTGTTTATGAATCCTTATTTTAATCTCCGCTTTATACCCAGTATTCATTTCGGAGATAAAAAAATTGTTTTTCGCGAATCCAAATCAGGAGAGGAACATCCTTCCACCGTCCGTTCCAATTACCTGACCTTTCCCCTGGAAGTAAAATACAGTTCGTTTCGTTTGAATAATTACCGTCCGTATCTTACTGCCGGCGTTTATGGCGCATTTGATCTGGGACGTAAAAAAGGGGAATCCGTCCTTTTAAAAGGTATGGACTATGGGATTACGCTGGGCGTTGGATGCGATATTTATCTTCCTTATTTTAAGCTTTGTCCGGAAC
>JAIRYL010000184.1 GCA_031267775.1 Tannerellaceae bacterium | reverse complement strand
TCCGAGTTACGCCTTGCAATAATGTCTCTCCTGATTTCTATCGGGGAGGCAGATTTCATGTATCTTATGGAAGAAACAAAATCATCGGGAGGTAATATGAGCGTACAAGTGGATAAATTAAACAAAGCAGGATACATAGAAGTTACTAAAACATTTAAGGATAAAAGACCCCGTACCGTTTGCAAAATCACCAAAGTCGGAATAGACGCCTTTGAAGAATATGTAGAAGCATTGAAGTCTTACATCAATAAATAATCTGCGGCCGAAAGAAAAACCTTTTATTCTTTTTTTCCTGCACATTACGTGTTTTGGGCAGCTTATATAAGGAGGCGTATGGAAATAAATCATACAAATTTATTGGAACTGTTTTTTGCCAGACGAAGCCTGAAAATGCGCGCATACCGGGGTATGTAAGTATTTTCAGGCTGAAGGATGGCGGAAAACAGGCCGATAAATGTATGATTTATTTCCAGACACATCCTAAGGAGGCGTGGAAATAAAAAATTAAAAACGAGTATGAAAAACATCAGATTAGGATTCTTTCAATACCATGTTAGATGGAGAGACAGAGATGCAAACCTTTCCTGCATAAGAGAGAAAATCAAAGGATCGGTTTTTGACTTGCTTGTATTGCCGGAATTTTTTACCAGCGGGTATGCCTTTGATTTGAAGGATGAATTAATTCCTTTCAGCGAAGATTTAAAAGATAGCTATACGGTTAAATACCTGTCTGAATTAATGAAGGATTGTGGCGGCTATATAACAGGTACCATACCTGAATCGTGCGGAAACCGGCAGTATAATACGTCAATCCTTGTCGGAGCCGAAGGGCTGGTTGCGTCTTATAGAAAGATTCATTTGCCGGATTATGAAAAACGCGCATTTGCGGCTGGAAGTAAAGCCGTATCATATAATTGTAACGGTGCAAAGGTGGGACTGACAATTTGTTTTGATGCATGGTTTGCGCCATTAAGTTCTCAATTGAAATTAGAGGGAGTAGACGTTATTTGCCATTCCGCCTGTTTCGGAGGAAAGATTACGCCAACTATTATTCCTGTGCGGGCATTGGAAAATCAATGTTTTTATGTTAGCTGCAATCGCATTGGGACTGAATTATTTAACGGAGCGCCGGATTCATATCGCGGAGAAAGCCAGATAGTAAGTCCCGACGGCAAAATTTTAGTTAAGGCCGGAAGTGAAGAATCGCTGACTATTATTGACGTCGACCTTTCTGAAGTAAACAAACCCGCTTTCGGAAGTCTGATATCAAAAGATTTAATGTCAGAACATGCAAAATATGAGATTAAAATGAAGCAATAAAAAAAGCCGGATTCAAAATCCGGCTTTTTTATCTATCTAACGGGGAAATATCTTATTCCTTTCCTCCCGCCATTTTTTCTTTCAAGGCAGCCAGTTCTTCAATATCGCCTAATGTTGTTCTCTCTACAGAGCCGGTCGACGCAGATGAGTCATCTTCTTTCTTGGAACGTTTACTTTTCTTTTCTCCGGTAGCGGCAGTCGATTCTTTTTTCACGCTTTTCTGTCCATCTTCGTAGATGCGGCTGTGAGAAAGAATAATACGTTTCGCTTCTTTATTGAATTCAATCACTTTAAACTCAAGTCTTTCATCAGCTACAGCCTGCGAGCCATCTTCTTTAACCAAATGCTTTGGAGTAGAAAAACCTTCCACGCCATAAGGCAAAGAAATGACCGCGCCTTTATCAAGCACCTCCAGAATGGTACCCTCGTGAACAGAACCCACGGTAAAGATCGTTTCAAACACATCCCATGGATTTTCTTCCAGTTGTTTATGTCCTAAACTCAAACGGCGATTTTCTTTGTCTATTTCCAATACCTGCACGTCAATTTCAGCGCCGATTTGAGTAAACTCGCTTGGATGTTTGATTTTCTTCGTCCAGGAAAGGTCAGAGATGTGGATCAAACCGTCTACGCCTTCTTCAATTTCCACAAATACGCCAAAATTGGTAAAGTTACGCACTTTAGCCGTATGCTTTGAGCCAACAGGAAAACGCGCTTCGATATCTT
Source organism: Tannerellaceae bacterium (assembly GCA_031267775.1). Taxonomy (GTDB): domain Bacteria; phylum Bacteroidota; class Bacteroidia; order Bacteroidales; family Tannerellaceae; genus DFXE01. The sequence continues at coordinate 9,113 of JAIRYL010000184.1, read as the reverse complement.
CCCATGGATCCGGTTTCAATTGTTTGATGCCTAATGACATTTTGCGTTCGTCGCGATCCAGCGTAAGAATAACGGCTTCAATTTCGTCGCCTACTTTCATAAAGTCTTGCGCGCTGCGCAGATGTTGCGTCCACGACATTTCCGATACGTGGATCAAACCTTCCACGCCCGGAGCAATTTCGATAAATGCGCCATAGTCGGCCATCACAACCACTTTTCCTTTTACTTTGTCGCCAACCTTCAAGTCTGCGCTCAAAGCATCCCAGGGATGAGGCGTCAATTGTTTCAAACCAAGAGCGATCCGTTTCTTTTCGTCGTCAAAATCAAGAATAACCACATTGATTTTCTGATCCAGTTGAACGATTTCTTCCGGATGAGAAACACGTCCCCAGGAAAGGTCTGTAATATGAATCAAACCGTCTACTCCGCCCAGGTCAATAAATACGCCGTACGAAGTAATGTTTTTAACCGTTCCTTCCAGTATTTGTCCTTTTTCCAGTTTCGAGATGATATCTTTCTTCTGTTGTTCAAGTTCAGCTTCAATAAGCGCTTTGTGAGATACCACAACATTTTTAAATTCCTGATTGATTTTTACAATCTTGAATTCCATTGTTTTACCTACAAACACATCATAATCGCGGATAGGCTTCACGTCGATTTGAGAACCCGGCAAGAATGCTTCAATACCGAATACGTCTACAATCATACCGCCCTTTGTCCTGCATTTGATGAATCCCTTAATAATTTCGTCTTTTTCCAGCGCTTCGTTTACGCGATCCCAGGAACGGGTTACACGCGCTTTTTTGTGAGAAAGGATTAATTGTCCTTTTTTGTCTTCCTGGCTTTCAATGTATACTTCTACTTCGTCGCCAATCTTTAAATCCGGATCATAACGAAATTCAGACATAGGCACAATACCGTCTGATTTGAAACCGATATTCACTACCACCTCGCGTTTGTTCATTGCAGTAACGGTTCCCATAACTACGTCCTTGTCCTTCACGGTATTCAAGGTTTCGTCATACGTTTTTACAAGATCGTCCTTACTTACGTCGCCATAAGTCTCGCCTTCTTCAAAGGCGTCCCAGTTAAAATCCTCAACCGGCTGGATGTTTTTTAAATTTTCCATTCTTTAAATTGTTAATACTACGTTTCCTTAATTAGTAAGTTAGACATTATATTGTCATCTCCCAAAAGCGGAGCAAAGATACAGTTTCTTTTCTGATTTACAACAGTTTTAGGATTATTATGCAGCGCGCGCGTCTGTTTTCCATACGCCTCCTTAATTGTAATACCTTTTCTCATAAAACTTCCGCAGCTTATAATCTCCCAGCAAAAGCAACAGAGCAAGCGCTCCGATATATAAATAAAAAGGCATAGATAAAAGGTCGGGCAACCTCCATTCTATTTCAGGCAAGTCTACCAGATAAAGAATCGACGTAGCAGCCAGCGCAAGTAGCAACAAGGATGCTGCAATTACCGAAAGCAACCCGAAACGTTCGTTTCGCTTTTTCATTTTAACAGATTCGGCATATACCTGCCGCATTACATTTTTTTGGAAATCAACCGGTAATTCCTCTTGAGGCGTCCCGCTAAACAAATCTTCCAGAAAATCTTTTTTTTCCATATCTTTATTCATAGTCAATCCTCGCTATCTCTTTCATTAATACAAATAATTTTTTCCGTATCCTGTGCAATTTTGTTTTTACATTCGATACGGAAAATGCCGTAATAGAAGCTATTTCATCTATGCTTTTCCCTTCCATATAAAAGAAAAGGATAATCGCCCGCTCGTCGGGAGACAATCGAGCTAATGCCTTGTCAAGTATTTCCATTTGCCCGCTCGAATCTGTTTCTCCCAAAGCGTCTGCCACGGCTTCTTCCGATACGTTAACAATCGCAGACTCTTCAATTGCCAGCCATTCGTGTTTTTTCTTCCGCGTATACGAAATGGCCGTATTATAAGCTATCCTGTATATCCAGGTAGAAAAACTGCTCTCCCCTTTAAAACGGTCTAAATGTTTAAACGCCTTTAAAAAGACGTCTTGCGCCAGTTCTTCAGCATCCTCTTTATTACGTACTATTTTAAAAACCAGCGAATAAACCCTGCGGCTATATTTGTCGAGAATACAAACATACGTAGCCGTATCTCCCTTCAATAAATATGTATCGGCATGAAATTCCATTCTATTAAATGGACGCAAACCGTGGCGTCAGGTTACAATTCACCCGTGCAAAAATACAGCTATTTTTTTTATTCCGGGTTTGTAACCTTTCAAAATTTGTCGCGTCAAAAAAAGCGACAAACTAATTATTCACTTTTAAATAGATACGATTATGATGATGGATTTTCTCTTGGTTCCGCTGATTGTAGGTATTTGTGTAACCGGAGTTTATGGATTATTTGAATTGTTTGCTCGCCGCAAAGAACGTTTAGCTATTATCGAAAAGATTGGCGATAAATTGGATGCTTCCGCTTTTGAAGGTAAACTTAATTTTGGAAGCTATATACCGAAACTTTCGTTTAGCGCGCTCAAAGTCGGATGTCTGATGACCGGAATCGGGCTTGGTTTATTAATTGGATTTATCATTAATACATGTTTAATGCATCAAATATCCAATAATGACTGGTATCGTAACGATATTGCAGGCACAGCCTACGGGGCGTCTGTCTTATTATTTGGGGGGATTGGCCTGATTGCAGCTTTTATAATGGAACTGAGATTGACAAAAAACAGGTAAAGCCGTTTTCAATCCTTAGGAGGCGCCTGGAAATATAATGTATGATTTATTTCCATACGCCTCCTTAAAAGTATAATTCCCCAAAAAACTCCGGCCTGTGAAAATCCGGTTCCGGCGTTGTAATGGGATTCCAACTCAGATAATGCGGATTTTCTGTTTTATCGGCGCATTTATAGAAATTACCTAAAATCTTTTCCGGCAGGTTTTCCGGGTCCAAGCCCATCAATCGCAAGGGTATGGCCACAACCAGCTCCCAGGTATAGACTCCTTTTTTTTCGTCAAACGGCTTATTCTCAAACGGCTTACCTTCTAATGAAGTATAACGCCGAATGTCGGCATACTCATACGAAGTTAATGCGTTCTTAACGTCGCGCGACCGACGCCGGGAAGCGTCGCATGCAGCAATACAATTGAACTCAAAGTTCATATATTCGTCTTCGTCTTCTTTCTTCATGAAAAATTCCACGCAGCTATCTTCATGTACCGGACTGCCATCCTCGCTAAAATTAGCTTTAAGCGAATATCCTCTTGTAAAAAAGCGAATATATACATAAACATCCGAACGCGCCATATCAAATACGACAATCGGTTTGTAAGGATACTTTTCTTCCCAGTTTACTACATTAATATAACTGCGGTAAGACTTGTTTTCCATCAAAAAGTCTACAGATGACATATCCAATACGTCGAGAGCCGGCAAATAAGGAATTTTGAGTTTATTCATACTATTAATAATTAATGACAGACATTGAACCTAAAACAGATACTAAAAATAATCATAAAATCAACAATCCTCCGGTTCAACGCCTATATTCCGCAAATATTATTACAGTTAATATCTCGCTAAAAGTAAGCAGAAAACCTGTAATAAGATACTGGGCATAAAATAATTTCGGGTTTCTTTGTTTTTTTTAACCTTTTCGGGTTTCAACGCTTAAAAGCGGGAAAGCGCAATTACGTATTTTTGCCTGAACTTTTTGACTTTAAAGTCGATATATGAAATATATCTTCGCTTATCCGTTCCTGAATATCCCCTGACAACCATTGCGGGCTTCCATTGTATCAACCGGATCGCCTGTTTCTCAACTATACGTACAAACAGAATGCTTTTTTATTTGAAATACAAATAGCAATCTCTTTTTTTTAATCTGTTGAAGCAAAACCGTATTTCTTTTTTTGCATGTAAATAATCTACCGTCGGAATGAATGGTATATGGATGTATTTTATCAGCCTGATAACGATAAAAACATACGGTAGATACGCCCCTTTATTTTAACAAATCGCCGCCGCATGTATCCGGTAAGTGAAGTTACCGCTAAGGTACAAATTTATCCGACACGAAGGATCCACAAAGGATCTACAAAGGATCTACAAAGGATCACGCTATCTGTAAGCAAGCCACAGGCGTCAACCTTACAAAACGACGCCAACCCCGATCCCCCCAAAACCGCCCGAAAACCATCTCCAAACAGCTCCGTTGCCGCGCCGTTGCCGCGCAATCGCCCCCGACAATTTGATACCGTTTCAAACAAAAAACAAATAATCTGTCAAAAGACGCACTTTTCGGCAGTTATAAATTGTTATAAATATTTAGGCAGATTTAACTGGAAACCCATCCCGGAAACCCGAAATTCACATACCGATACAATTCGAGCTTCTTAACAGAATAAAACATATTTTAAAGCTCTCAGCCCCGCCGGCTATTACTTTCAAGTGCACGACAGACAACCGGTCAACATCGATGGCAAAGATTGCCTAAATCGCAATCCAATTCTTTTTGAGTATAAAAAGAACCGTTCCGGTTTGTCCGGCAGGCTTTTTCTTGAAGAAACCGACAGCGCCGCCCTTTTGTGCGAACTTTGAAAGTTTTTGAATGAATAATGAAAGCTTTTTCTGCCGGATTGTTTTATGTTTGTAACATTCGCTCCCTGTTGTTGGGGAGTACAAAAACATAATTTATGTATGAAAAAAGTAACAATTGTATTCTGTGCCTTGCTAATGGCTTTTAGCATGCAGGCACAATGGAAACCTGCCGGAGATAAAATCAAAACGGATTGGGCAGAAAAAGTAGATCCGAATCATGTATTACCGGAGTATCCGCGCCCGCTGATAGAACGTAGCGGCTGGGTAAACCTGAATGGCCTGTGGGATTATGCCATTGCCCCGCGCGGAACATCCGAACCTTTGGCTTTTGATGGCAAGATATTGGTTCCCTTTGCTATCGAATCATCGCTCTCCGGCGTGATGAAGGAGGTAGGCGACGCCAATGAACTCTGGTATAAACGCGAGTTTGTTGTTCCTTCGGGCTGGAAAGGGAAGAATGTAAAGCTGAACTTTGGCGCAGTAGACTGGAAAGCAGACGTATTTATCAACAACGTACTGATTGGTTCGCACCAGGGCGGATATACGCCGTTCTCTTTTGATATCACGCCGTTTCTTGCCGGAAATACGAAGCATACATTAACGGTTCGCGTTTGGGATCCGACAGACAAAGGTTATCAGCCGCGCGGCAAACAGGTAAATACGCCGGAAGGAATCTGGTACACGCCGGTTACCGGTATCTGGCAGACTGTATGGATGGAGCCGGTGGCGGCCAACCATGTTACAGCCATCAAGTCTATCCCTTGCATCGATAGCGGTTCGCTGAATGTAACGGTTTCTACCTCGCAAGCCGGCGCAACGGATATTATAGACGTAGCGCTATTCGATAAAGGGCGGATGGTGGCTTCGGCCAAGGGATTGCAGGGTACGGAACTTCGCCTGGCCGTTAAGAATCCCACGCTGTGGGATACCGGAAATCCATACCTCTACGATATGAAAGTTTCGGTATCTTCCAATGGTAAAGTGGCAGACGAAGTAAAATCGTACGCCGCTTTCCGCAAAATCTCGGCCAAGCGCGACGCTAATGGCTTGATGCGCATGCAACTGAACAACAAAGATCTTTTCCATTACGGCCCGCTCGACCAGGGATGGTGGCCGGACGGATTATATACCGCTCCAACGGACGAAGCCCTGCTGTATGATATCCGGAAGACAAAAGACTGGGGTTTCAACATGATTCGCAAACATGTAAAGGTAGAGCCTGCCCGCTGGTATTACCATTGCGATAAAGAAGGTATCTTGGTTTGGCAGGATATGCCGAGCGGCGATTTGGGCAATAACTGGGCGCCTCACCTGTATAATGGGGGGACAGACAAGGCGCGTCCGGCCGAATCCGTCGCCGGTTATTACCAGGAGTGGAAAGAGATTATGGACTTATGCGTCTCCAATCCTTCGGTTGTCGTTTGGGTACCGTTTAATGAAGCTTGGGGACAGTTCGATACGGAAAAGGTAACCAAATGGACGGCCGCTTACGATCCATCCCGTTTGATAAATCCGGCCAGCGGCGGCAACCATCGTCCCTGTGGCGACATACTCGACTTGCATAATTATCCCGGACCGAAAATGTACCTGTTCGACGCCGAACGGGTAAATGTATTAGGCGAATACGGAGGTATCGGCCTGCCCCTGGAAGAACATCTTTGGTGGCAGAAACGTAACTGGGGATACATCCAGTTTAAGAACACAGACGAAGTTACCGCCCAGTACGTAACGTATGCCAGAGAGCTGAAAGAAATGGTGAAACGCGGCTTCTCGGCAGCCGTTTATACGCAGACAACCGATGTGGAAGGCGAAGTAAACGGGCTAATGACATACGACCGCAAGAAGATAAAGATAAACGAAGCCGACGTGCGCAAAGCTAACCGGGACGTAATTGGCGAACTGTCTGAATAACATATTAAATAAACAGACGCTGTATATGATAAAGAAACGAACCTTGCAAACAGGATGCAACCTGGCGCTTTTAGGTATAAGCCTGGCGCTTTTTTCGTGCGTGGAAAAGCCAAACGAAGGAATTGCCATTGTAGAAAGATTGCCTGCGGAAGCGTCGAACGATTACTATACGGGCAACCGGCCGCCGCTGCAACCGGCCCAGTTTATAAAGTTGCCAACAGGCAGTATTGAACCGGGAGGCTGGATTCGCCGGCAATTGGAATTACAGAAAGACGGACTGAATGGTCATTTAGGCGAGATAAGCGCCTGGCTTCAGAAAGGCGATAATGCCTGGTTGAAAGCCGGCGGCCAGTGGGGATGGGAAGAAGTCCCTTATTGGTTGAGAGGATACGGCAACCTGGCCTATCTTATGAAAGACGAATCCATGATTAAAGAGGCGTCGTTCTGGATTGAACATATACTAAACAGCCAGCGGGAAGATGGAAACTTCGGCCCAATACATTTGAATGACGGCAAACAAGACTTCTGGCCAAACATGATTGTACTGTGGATTATGCAATCTTACTATGAATATTCGCGCGATGATAGAGTGATTGACTTTATGACGGCGTATGCCCGCTATCTTTTAACCGTACCCGACGATGATTTCCTGTACAGCTATTGGGAAAACAGCAGGGGAGGGGATAACCTGTGGTCGACCGCCTGGCTTTACAACCGGACGGGAGACGCCCGCCTGTTAGAACTGGGAGAGAAGATACACCGTAATACGGCAGACTGGACAAAGTCTACCCAGTTACCCAACTGGCATAATGTGAACGTTGCCCAATGCTTCCGCGAACCGGCTACCTATTTTCTCTTTACAAAAGATTCCGCCATGCTGGAAGCCGCTTACAATGTACAAAGCCTGGTACGCAGAGCCTTCGGACAAGCGCCGGGCGGTATGTTTGGAGCCGACGAAAATGCCCGTATCGGCTTCTTTGATCCCCGACAGGGAACCGAAACCTGTGGTTTTGTAGAACAAATGGCGTCAGACGAAATCATGCTGCTGATTACCGGCGATCCGTATTGGGCTGAAAACCTGGAAGACGTGGCCTTTAACAGTTACCCGGCTTCTATCATGCCCGACTATAAAGCCCTGCGCTATATCACCAGCCCGAACCATGTGGTAAGCGATGCAAAAAACCATCATCCGGGTATCGACAACAGCGGGCCTTTCCTGGCAATGAACCCCTTTAGCAGCCGTTGCTGCCAGCACAACCATGGTTTCGGCTGGCCTTATTACGCCGAACACCTCGTTTTGGCTACGCCCGATAACGGTTTGGGCGCCGTTTTGTTCAATACATGCCAGGCAATCGCCAAAGTAGGAGACGGTACCGAAATTACGCTGCGCGAAGAGACAAACTATCCCTTTGAAGAAAGCGTCCGCTTTACCGTCAGCACGCCCAGACAAGTAACGTTTCCGCTCTATCTCCGTATCCCCTCCTGGTGTAAACAAGCCGCTATATATATTAATGAAGAGAAAGCGAATGTAACATTAACGCCCGGAGCATACGTACGCATCGAACGCGCGTGGAAAGAGGGCGATAAGCTATTGTTCAATATTCCGATGGATTTTTCTACCCGGACGTGGCAGGTCAATAAAAACAGTGTCAGCGTAAACTATGGCCCGCTTACCTTATCGCTTAAAATTGAAGAAGAGTACAAACAGTTGGATAGCCGCGAAACAGCTATACGGGACTCGAAGTGGCAGGAAGGGGCCGACGCTTCTCAATGGCCGGCCTGCGAAATTCATCCGGCAAGCCAGTGGAACTATGCGTTGGCAAACAAGACGCCGATAACAATCCGGCACAAACCCTGGCCTGCAGACAACCACCCATTTACATTGGAAAATACGCCTGTTGAATTTAAAGCCAAAGGCCGCCTGATTCCCGGATGGGGCATTGACGAATACGGGCTTTGCAGCGTTTTACCTAACGAAAATGCCGGGAAGGCCGCCTCTTTAGACGAAATAACGTTAGTCCCCATGGGAGCTGCCCGTCTGCGAATCGCCGCTTTCCCCACAACGGAAAATTAAGCGAAACTCCCCTCCAAACAGCATTGATCAGAGGTTTTGCCTTTCTGCGGAGACTTCAATCGATGCTGTTTAACAGATTCTTTGTCATGATACCTCCTCCCTCCCCGTCAACCCGGAGGGTTGAATATCTGTTCATACGGCTGGGGAACTTCCGGAACAATCCCCCAATCGCTACGCTTCATTGGGGGTTATTTATATTCAACCCTCCGGGTTGAGGGAATTATTTGCATCTTGCACTACTTTTTCACCCATTGTATTTTAACTTTTCATCCATATACTTTGAATTTTAGTGGCGCATCAATATTAATGCGCTGCAAAAGTAGGATGAAAAGGAGTAACGGTCAGGGGTTTTTCGTGAAGTGGCTGCAAGTTGCGCCGGTGGCGTCGTCAAGTTGCGCCGTAGGGAGGGAGTTTTTATTTCAGTTACATGAAAATATTCTTCTTTGAATCATCTTTCTTTCAAAAAGCAAAGGAAAAGTTCAATCACATAAAAACACATTGAATATTAGTAAGTTATAAGGA
>JAIRYL010000066.1 GCA_031267775.1 Tannerellaceae bacterium | reverse complement strand
AACTGGATTAGCCGCGTGCTGTGTATGATAGCCAGCCATTATTTAATGCACAGCAAAAAGTCTATCCGCCAGATTTCCAGCGAATTGGGGTTTAAAAAAAAGGATAGCTTCTGCCGGGCGTACGCCCGGACTACGGGCGTATCGGCAAGCGCTTTCCGCAAGAAATACAAAACGTCTCTGCGCGCGCAGGAGACGTTTGAAAAGCGGTAAAAGGCTCAAAGGGGGCGTATCTGGCCGGATCCTTTGATAAGATATTTGTACGTAGTCAGTTCGGGCAGCGACATGGGGCCGCGGGCGTGTAATTTTTGCGTGCTGATACCTATCTCGCCGCCAAAACCAAACTGGCCGCCGTCTGTAAAGGCTGTCGACGCATTGGCGTATATGCAGGCTGCATCTACGTTTTGCTGAAATTTCCGGATCGTCCGCATGTTGGAGCTGACGATACATTCGCTGTGTTTTGAGCCATTCATGGCGATACAGTCGAGCGCTTCGTCGAAAGAAGCTACCGTCTTGATACTCATTTTATAATCCAGAAATTCATATCCGTAATGCTCGATGGAAGCTTTTTTCAGCAATTCCGGGGGGTAATGGCCGGAAAGGGAAAAATAAGACGGCAGATCGGCGTAGATCTCCACGTTTTGGGACTGTAATTTTTTGCCGCAAATCTCTTTTAAGGATTCGAGGCGGCGACTGTGAATGATGAGGCAATCCAGTGCGTTACAGACGCTTACGCGGCGCGTTTTGGCGTTCGACACGATGGATTCCGCCATTTGCGCGTCGCCGTCTTTGTCAAAATAAACGTGGCAAACGCCGGCGCCGGTTTCTATTACAGGTACGCGCGCGCGCTCGCGTACATAAGATATAAGTGAAGCGCCGCCGCGGGGGATAACCACATCTACCCGTCCCACGGCGTTCAACAGCGCGGTGGCGGCGTCGCGACTGGAAGGCAAAAGGGTGCAAATGGCTGGGGGGAGGCCTTCTTCGGCCAATACTTCCTGAATAATGGATACGAGGGCTTCGTTTGAGCGAGCGGCCTCGGAACCGCCTTTGAGAACGCATACATTCCCGCTTTTCAGGCAGATAGCAAATACGTCGAAGGTTACGTTGGGGCGGGATTCGTAAATAACGCCTACCACGCCAAGGGGGACTGATATTTTGGTGATAACCATCCCGTTGGGCCTTTTCGCCAGGCTTAGCTTCTTTCCCAGCGGCGAGGGAAGGCCGGCAATGGTTTCCATGCCTTCCGCCATCTCGTGCAGGCGTTTGGAGGTAAGTTCCAGCCTGTCATACTTGGGGTTTAAGAGTTCCATCTCCAACAAATCCTTCCTGTTTTCGTCCAGAACAAAGGCTTGTTTTTCCAGGAGGCGCTCGGCCGTTTTTTTAAGCGTCGTCCGTATTTTACTGTCCGACAAGTTTGTAATATAGCGCGCCGTTCTCGACGCTTCCTTCAATAATTCGATAATATTCATTTTATAGCGTAAATTTAGGTTATGATTCGTCTATATATAAAAAATCGTAATGCACCAGCGGCTTTTTGTCTTTTTGACCGGCCATTCTGGCGGCGTCGCGACTGCTGTAGGCTGTGCATCCCACGCCCATTTGTTTTCCTTCGTGATTGATGATGCGCACAATATCATCTTTCTCAAAATCGCCCACAATCCGCGTTACGCCCACCAGCAAAACGCTTACGGCGCGCGGCTGTCCGAGGGCTTGCACGGCGCCCTGGTTCAGGTGTATCTCGCCCTTTGCAAAGCCTTCGGAATGAGCAATCCACTTCTTTACGTTGCTGGCAGGCTTGGGCGAGGGGATAAACCGGGTACACGGCGTCCGGCTGCCTTCTTCCAGCAGTTGGAGGAGTATATTCTCCCGTTTTCCGTTTGCGACAATGGCCAGAATGCCCTCTCCGGCCACTTTTCGGGCGATATTACATTTGGTGAGCATCCCGCCCCGTCCGAAAGAAGACGTCGCGGCGTGGACGTAATCCGAAGGATTTTCCATGCCTTTTCTGATTTCCGGCACGACGCCAACGCCCGGTTCGGCGGGATTCCCGTTGTAAATTCCGTCTACGTTGCTCAGAATCACCAGGGCGTCTGCTCCCATCATGGCCGCCACCAGTCCGGACAATTCGTCGTTGTCCGTAAACATCAATTCGGTAACAGATACCGTATCATTCTCATTTACAACAGGTATCACGCCATTTTCGAGCATCGCCTCCAGGCAGCGCTTCTGATTCAGGTAATGGGAACGGCTGCCAAAATTCTCTTTCGTGGTAAGCGCCTGTCCGCAAAGGATATGATGTTCGCGAAACAGCTCGTAATAGCGGTTGATAAGTTTTGCCTGTCCAACAGCCGAAAAGAGCTGCCGGGCCGAAACGGGATCGAGTTTTTTCTCCAGTTTCAGCTCGCTCCGCCCCGACGCCACGGCGCCGGACGAAACAAGGATTATTTCCAGTCCTTTTGCCCGTAATTCGGCCACCTGGTCTACCAGGGCCGACATGCGGGTAATATCCAGCGCCCCGTCTGCGCGGGTAAGAACGTTACTCCCTATTTTTACGACAATTCGTTTCATCCTGCATTTTTACGTAGAAAAAAGCCGTCCCCGCCGTTATTCCTCCCTGTCTTTTTCCCTTATTTCCACGCGCCGGATCTTACCGCTGATCGTTTTCGGAAGTTCGTCTACAAACTCTACAATCCGGGGATATTTGTACGGGGCGGTCACTCGCTTTACATGATCCTGAATTTCTTTTACCAGCGCGTCGTTCGCCCGGCTTTTGTATTCTTTTGACAAGACGACGGTAGCCTTAACCGCCTGTCCGCGCACTTCGTCGGGCGTTCCGGTAACAGCGCACTCCACAACGGCGGGATGCGTCATCAGCGCGCTCTCCACCTCAAAGGGTCCAATCCTGTATCCGGAGCTTTTTATCACATCATCCGTCCGGCCTACAAACCAATAGTATCCATCTTCATCCCTCCACGCTACGTCGCCCGTGTAATAAATTCCGTCGCAGCACGCCTGCCCGGTAAGCGCCCTGTCGCGATAATATTCTTTAAACAGGCCTAAGGGAGGCGTTTCGCCGTATCGCACCACTATTTCGCCCTGTTCGCCGTCTTCGGCCGGCGTTCCGTCCATGCGCAGCAAGTCTACGTCATATTGCGGATTGGCTTTCCCCATCGATCCGGGTTTTGGCTCCGTCCACGGAAAAGTGCAGACAGTCAGCGTAGTTTCCGTCTGTCCGAATCCTTCCATAAGCTTTATTCCGGTGAGGCTGCGGAAGGTATTGAAAACGGCCGGGTTTAACGCCTCTCCTGCAATGGTGCAATACTGGAGGGACGATAAATCGTAGCGGGAGAGGTCTTCGCGAATCAAAAAACGGAAGATGGTAGGCGGGGCGCACAAAGACGTAACGCCATATTGCTGTATCATCCGCAGCATATCGGCCGGATTAAATTTTTCGTGATCATACACAAAAACGGTTGCTCCGGCAATCCACTGCCCGTATAATTTTCCCCATACGGCTTTTCCCCATCCGGTATCCGCTATGGTAAGATGCAGGCTGCCTTCATGCAGGTTGTGCCAGTAGCTTCCGGTTGAAATATGCGCCAGGGGATAGGTAAAATCGTGCGCCACCATTTTGGGATGGCCCGTCGTGCCGGATGTGAAGTACATAAGCGAAATATCGCCGTTTTCATTCTTTCGGACAGGCCTTACAAAGGGCGGGGCGTTTTCTGTCCCCTTATGAAAGTCTCTGAATCCCTGCGGAATAAGCGGCCCGATAGAAACCAGCTCGCAAACGGTAGGGGATTCTTGCAAAGCGCTTGAAACATGTTGTAAAATAAAATCTTCGCCTGCACACACAATCATTTTTACGCTTGCGGCGTTGTTTCTGTATATAATATCTTTTTTTGTAAGCAGATGGGTGGCCGGGATAGCTACGGCGCCTAATTTATGCAGGGCGATGATAGCAAACCAAAATTCGTAGCGCCTTTTGAGTATAAGCATCACTTTGTCGCCAGGCCCTATTCCGAGCGACTGAAACCAGGCGGCTGCGCGGTCGGACTGCTTTTTAATATCTCCAAACGTAAAATCGGCCTGTTTGCCCTGGTCGTTTGTCCAGCAGAGGGCTTTTTTACCGGGCTGCTCTTCTGCCCAAGCGTCTACCACGTCGTATCCAAAGTTAAAATTCCCGGGAACGTTTACCTTGAAATTCCTTGCAAAGTCGTCCTGCGACTCGAAGGCAGTCTGTTTTAAAAATCGTTCTAACATGTTTTCTTTTTATAGGATAATGGCCAGGAATCTTACTTTCTCGTCGTCGAGGGCTTTCATGCCATGCGGGAGCGCGGCATTGAAGTATATGCTGTCTCCTTCTTCCAGCACGAGGTCTTTTCCATTGATATGGAGCAGCATACGTCCTTTGAGAACCAAATTAAATTCTTGCCCCGAATGCGTATTGAGGTAGACCGGTTCGCCGGCCGGTTTGGGGTGTACCGTCACCAGAAAGGGGTCGGCTTTTCGTTGCGTAAACCCGGCTGCCAGCGATTGGTATTTGTACGCTTTGGTTCGTTCCACGGCAATCCCTTTTCCTTTCCGGGTAATAAAATAACTGGTCATCTTAGGCTCGTCGCCAAACATTAACGCCGTTAATTCAATCCCGAAAGCCTGTGCAATCTGGTGCAGAACGCTTACCGATATATCTGCCGTTCCGCTTTCCATTTCCAGGTATTCGGCGGTCGACAAATGGCAGGCGCCGGCCATTTCGCCGGGCGTAATCTCCAAAGCGTCGCGCAGGCCTGCCAGACGTTCTGCTATTTGCTTAATTTGCTCATTCATTGGATAAAATTTTAATTGAGCGTCAAAGATAGAAATAAAATACAGAAAACGCCCGGATTTGGCTTTCATCTTGTTACATAATTTGCCTGACCGGCGCGAATGTATCAGCTCAGCCCTTCTACAAATCCGTTTACAATGTCTATCCGTTTGGCCTGCGGCTCTTTGGGCAGCCCCGGCATGCGCATGATTTCGCCCATGATTACTACAATCATTTCGGCGCCGTTATTGATAACCACGTCGCGTACCTTCAGTTCAAAATCTTTCGCCACGCCGTACGCTTTGGGGTCCGACGAGAAGGAGTATTGCGTTTTGGCTATACAGATGGGATAGCGGGTTATCCCCAGTTCTTCTATCTGCCTGAGCTTTTTTTCGGCCAGCGTGGTATAAACTACCGACGCCGCGCCGTAAACGCCGCATGCTACCTTGGTAATTTTATCGCGCACCGGGTCGGCGTCTTCATACATATAATGTAAGGGGGCCGACGGACTGTTTTCAACCGTATCCACTACGAGCCGGGCTAAATCTACGCCTCCCTGCCCTCCGTCGGCAAATACGGTATTGGCGGCAAAGCCTACGCCTCTTTGCCGGCAGTACAGGGCTACCTTATTTATTTCTTCGTCTATATCGGCGGCGAACCGGTTAAACGTAACAATTACCTGCTGCCCGAATGCTTGCATATTGTCAATATGCTTGCCCAGGTTAGACAAACCTTTTTCTATTCCCTCCATATCAGGTTCTTTAATCTTATTTTCGGGTACCCCTCCATGCATCTTCAGGCTCTGAGCCGTTACCACAATTACGGTCAGCTTAGGCTGTAATCCGGCTTTCCTGCATTTGATATCAAAGAATTTCTCCGCGCCCAGGTCTGCGCCGAATCCCGCTTCGGTCACCACGTATTCGCCAAAGGTTAGCGCCATTTTTGTAGCCACCACAGAGTTGCATCCATGAGCAATATTGGCGAAAGGCCCTCCATGCACAAAAGCGGCCGTATTTTCGGTTGTCTGAACCAAGTTTGGCAGCAAGGCGTCTTTCAGCAAAACGGTAATAGCTCCGGTAACGCCCAGGCTGTTAACCGTAAACGGTTGGTCGTCGTTCGTATATCCCAGCAGGATATCGCCAATGCGCCGCTTCAAGTCGTCCATGTCGGCAGCCAGGCACAGGATGGCCATAATCTCCGACGCCGGCGTAATGTCAAAACCCGTCTCGACAGGTATTCCATTTGCCGGTCCGCCCAGTCCGGCCACAATCTGGCGCAAGCTACGGTCGTTTACGTCAAGCGCCCGCTTCCATTTTATCTCCTTCAACCCTTCGCAGGTATGGCGCGTATGATAAACGTAGTTATCAAGCAAGGCAGTTATCATATTGTGCGCCGAAGTCACCGCATGAAAGTCTCCCGTAAAATGCAGGTTTATATTTTCCATCGGCAACACTTGCGAGTATCCTCCCCCTGCCGCTCCCCCCTTCACGCCGAAACAAGGCCCCAGCGAAGGTTCTCTCAGCGCCACAAGCGCTTTTTTGCCCGTTTTATTTAATCCAAGCGCCAGACCAATCGATACGGTAGTTTTTCCCACCCCCGTTTTTGTGGGAGTGATGGCGGTAACCAGTATCAGGTTATGTTTGCTTACTTTTTCTTCGTCTATCAGCGCCAGCGGAATTTTTGCCATATACCGCCCATAGTTTTGAACGCTTGCGCGCGGGATACCTGTCCGTTCGGCTATATCCTTAATTTTTTCCAGCCCTGTTTCGCGGGCTATTTCAATATCAGCTTTCATAACTGCAACATATTTGATATTTTTTCGGCAGCAAAGTAACGCATAATATCGATACCCTCCTCCATTCTATTTAAAATGAAAAAAACAATATAACCTCATTTTTTTAAACTATTGCCATCCTGATTTGTTATATAAGCAAAAGGTATAATGAAAAACGCCCTTTTTGAAAAAAATAAAAACCTTTCATCCCGGCGTTAAATATTATTCTTAGAATAAAATTATATTTGTAACGTTTTTTTAAAAAATTAGACACATTCCCTATGCATTCGATTTGTAAAACACTTTGCCTGATCCTCCTGACAATCTCTGCTGATTGTTTATACGCTGAAACCCAAAGTATCCAGTCTATCTATCAGAAATATATTAATACATATAGTAGTTTGGCCGTTAAAAAACAAAAGGACTACGGGATTCCCGCCAGCGTTACGCTAGCGCAGGGTTTACTGGAATCAAACGCGGGGCAAAGCATTTTAGCTAAAAACGCAAACAATCACTTCGGTATTAAATGCCACGACTGGAATGGCTCCACTGTTTATCATGACGACGACAAGAAACAGGAGTGTTTCCGCAAATACGCCTACGCCGAAGAATCTTACAACGATCATTCCCTGTTCTTGAAAGATCGCTCGCGTTATTCCGAATTATTCAAGCTTAATACCAAAGATTACAAAGGCTGGGCGAAAGGATTGCAAAAATGCGGTTATGCAACCGACAAAGCTTACGCTAACAAACTGATTAAAATAATTGAAGAATATGAATTATACCGTCTCGATTCTACGACAGACAGTAAAAAGACGTCCGACGCCAAACCGGCGGCGACTCCTTCAAAAAAAGACTCTCAAAAAGCGCTTGTTACCCGAACTGTACAGAAAATGTTTGGAATCCCTTATGTATACGCCGGAAACGATGATACTTTTGAAAAAATAGCGGCGGAAACAAATATGAAAGCAGGAAATCTGAAGAAAATAAACGAAACGCCCGGCGATTTTCCGTTACAAAGGGGAGACATTGTTTACCTTGATAAAAAAAAGAAAAAAGCAGACAAACCTTACTATGACCACCTGGTGATAATAGGAGAATCCATGCACTCCATCGCCCAGAAATATGGCGTGCAGGTAAAGAGTTTATACAAGCTCAACGGGAAAAAAGATAATTATATACCTGCCGAAGGAGACGTATTGAAACTTAGGTAAACAGGATGAAAACCCCGACCGGAAATTCTTCGCTTCCGCAGAAATAATCCGGTTGCGATATGCGCAAACCGGCGCTTTTTCAAGTTTATCAGTCAATAAAAATAAAAAATAGTACATTTGCAATCCAAATTGACGCATCCATGAACAATCAACGCTATAATCAGCGCGGCGTATCGGCTACAAAAGAAGACGTGCACAACGCCATTAAAAATATTGACAAAGGACTGTTTCCTAAGGCTTTTTGCAAAATTATACCCGATATTTTGGGAGGCGACCCGGCTTATTGCAACATCATGCATGCCGATGGCGCCGGTACAAAATCGGCATTAGCGTATATCTACTGGAAAGAAACGGGCGACTTGTCCGTATGGAAAGGTATCGCCCAAGACGCCCTGATTATGAATATTGACGATTTACTTTGCGTGGGCGCTACGGATCATATCCTGGTATCTTCTACTATCGGCCGGAATAAGTGGCTGATACCGGGAGACGTAATTTCGGCCATCATAAACGGAACAGACGAACTTTTATCCGAATTACGCGAAATGGGTATCGGCTGTTATGCCACCGGCGGCGAAACGGCCGACGTGGGCGACCTGGTGCGTACAATTATTGTAGACAGCACGGTAGCCTGCCGCATGAAACGATCGGACGTAATAGATAACGGCCGGATTAAAGGGGGCGACGTAATTGTCGGGCTGTCTTCCTGCGGACAAGCTTTATACGAAAAATCGTACAACGGAGGGATTGGGAGCAACGGCCTTACATCTGCCCGCCACGACGTATTTGCCGGTTACCTGGCTTCAAAATACCCGGAAAGCTACGATTCGGCCGTATCGCCGGATCTTGTCTATTCGGGACATTTCAAACTTACCGACAGGATAGAGGAGCTGGGCGTCGACGCCGGAAAATTACTCCTCTCTCCTACCCGCACCTACGCCCCGGTTGTAAAAGCGTTACTGGATAAACTTCGCCCCGAAATTCACGGGATGATACATTGTTCGGGAGGCGCGCAGACCAAAGTGATGCACTTTGTACAAAACAAGAAGGTGGTGAAGAATCATCTCTTCCCCACCCCGCCCCTTTTCCGTATTATACAGGAACAAAGCCGTACAGACTGGAAAGAAATGTATAAGGTATTCAATATGGGGCATCGGATGGAAATTTACCTGCCGCCCGAACATGCCGACGAGGCAATCCGTATCAGCCGGCGCTTGGGCGTGGACGCGCAAAGGGTAGGATTTGTAGCAGACGCCGACAGGAACGAATTAATTATTGAAACCGAAAACGGTCGTTTTATCTATTAATCAGAATGGCAGAACGTAATTTACTAAGCAGGTTGGACGGACTGGCAAGCCGTTTGGAAGAAGTAGGCACATTACTTGCCGACCCGGCGGTGATAGCCGATATGAAACGGTTTGTAAAGCTCAATAAAGAATACCGCGATTTAGAAAAAATTGTGACCGCGCGCGCCCAATACGTAAAAGTATTAGACGGAATACAGGAGGCTAAAAAACTGCTGGAAACCGAACAAGACCCCGAAATGCGCGACATGGCGCGCGAAGAACTGGAAGCTTGTAATCCGCGTATCCCCGCATTGGAAGAAGAAATAAAACTGCTCCTTGTCCCCGCCGATCCGCAAGACGAAAAAAATGCGATCGTAGAAATACGGGGAGGCACGGGAGGAGACGAAGCGGCTATATTTGCCGGCGACCTGTACCGCATGTATGTAAAATACTGCGAAAACAAAGGGTGGAAAGTAGAAGTTACCAGTCATACCGAAGGCACGTCCGGCGGGTTCAAAGAAATTATATTTACCGTAGCCGGCGAAGGCGTACACGGCATATTGAAATATGAATCGGGCGTACACCGCGTGCAGCGCATCCCGCAAACAGAAACGCAAGGGCGGGTACATACCTCGGCAGCTACTGTCGCCGTGCTGCCGGAAGCCGAAGAGTTCGACGTAGAAATCAAAGATTCGGATATCCGCACAGACATATTCTGCGCATCCGGACACGGCGGACAATCTGTTAATACCACCTATTCGGCCATCCGCCTGGTGCATATTCCCACAGGCGTAACCGTACAGTGCCAGGACGAGAAATCGCAATTGAAAAATAAAGCGAAAGCGATGGTTGAACTCCGAACCCGCATCTACAATATGGAATATCAAAAATACCTGGACGAAATTACATCCAAACGGAAAACGATGGTATCGTCGGGCGACCGGTCGGCCAAAATACGCACGTATAATTATCCGCAGGGACGCATCACAGACCACCGTATCAATTATACTATTTACAATCTTTCTGCGTTTATGGATGGAGACATACAGGATTGCATCGATCAGTTGATTGTGGCAGAAAATGCCGAACGGTTAAAAGAATCGGAACTTTAAATTGTAAAACCAGTCATGAACAAACAACAATTACTCGAAAACATTAAAAAGAAACAATCGTTTCTTTGCATAGGATTAGATACCGATATTAAAAAAATACCCCGCCATCTATTGGCAGACAAAGACCCGCTGTTTGCTTTTAATAAAGCCATCATAGACCATACGGCCGACTGCTGCGTTGCATACAAACCAAATCTGGCTTTCTACGAAAGCTTAGGCGTAAAAGGAGTAAGCGCTTTTGAAAAAACGGTAAGCTACATCCGTGAGAATTATCCGGATCAATTCGTCATTGCCGACGCCAAGCGGGGAGATATTGGCAATACCTCCGAGATGTACGCCCGCTCTTTTTTCGACTATATGAAAGTAAACGCCGTAACCGTGGCGCCTTATATGGGAGAAGACAGCGTTAAACCGTTCCTTATTTACCCCGAAAGCTGGGTTATTTTGCTGGCGCTTACGTCCAACAAAGGCTCGCAGGATTTCCAGATGAAAGAAATGTCTTCGGGCGAACATTTATTTGAAACCGTCTTGAAGAAATCGCAAGAATGGGCGACAGACGAACAAATGATGTACGTAGTAGGAGCTACGCAGGGAAAATTGTTCCTCGATGTCCGTAAATATGCCCCAAACCATTTCCTTTTGGTACCCGGAGTGGGCGCGCAGGGCGGCAGCTTGGCCGAAGTCGTTAAATATGGTATGAACAACCGGTGCGGATTATTGGTAAACTCGTCCCGCGCCATTATCTATGCCGACAACGGCCTTCATTTTGCCGAAACGGCGCGCAACGAAGCGTATGTTATACAGCAGGAAATGGCCGGTTACCTACAAGATAAAGGAATTATACAGATAAATTCATAGGGATAATCAATATTTTTTTCCCAACTTTGCACGTCTTTTTGTATTGTGATAAATTGATACGATATATAATCATATAAACTGTACGATTAATGGAGTTTACAGCTCAACAAATTGCAGGCTTTCTAAACGGTACGATCGAAGGGAATCCAAGTACGAAAGTTACTACATTTTCCAAAATAGAGGACGGTAAGCCCGGTTCGCTCACTTTCCTGACAAATCCCAAATACGAACATCATATCTATCATTCGGAAGCAAGTATCGTTTTGGTAAACAACGATTTTACGCCTTCCGCCCCCGTAAAAGCCACCCTGATAAAAGTGGCTAATGCATACGCCTCGTTAGCGATATTATTAGGTATGGCAGAGCAGTTAAAAAAGAAAAAAGAAGGTATAGACCCTACTGCGTTTATCCATGCGTCCGCCCGCATCGGAAACAACTGTTACGTAGGCAATTTTGCTTATATAGGCGAGAATGTAACGGTGGGAGATACGTGCACAATATACCCCCACGCTTATATTGCAGACCATGTAACCCTTGGAAATAACTGCATCGTCTATCCGCACGTAACCGTATACGAAGGATGTATTATCGGAAACAATTGCATCCTGCATGCCGGAGCGGTAATCGGTTCCGACGGATTTGGCTTTGCGCCCGAAGGCGACAGTTATAAAAAAATTCCCCAGTTGGGCAATGTGATACTGGAAGACGATATAGAAATCGGCGCCAATACCGCCATCGACCGCGCCGTAATGAATGCTACCATTATCCGCAAAGGCGTGAAGATAGATAACCTGGTGCAGATAGCCCACAATGTAGAAGTAGGCGAACATACGGTTATGGCGGCTCAGACAGGGATTGCCGGTTCGGTTAAGATAGGAAAACATTGTCAGTTTGGAGGACAGGCCGGATTAGCCGGACATATCCATATACAAGACAATGTTTCGATCGGCGCGCAGGCCGGAATTATCGGCAATATCGAAAGCGGACGCACCATGCTTGGAAGTCCGGCCATCGACGCCAAATTATTTATGCGTTCCAGCGTTATTTTTAACCGCTTGCCGGATATGTACCGCGCAATCGGACAGTTACAACGCGAGGTTGAACAACTTAAAAGTGAACTTAATAAAAAAGATAATTGAAAAATATGCTTAAACAGAATACGCTTGCGAAAAGCTTTTCTATGCAAGGCAAAGGTCTGCACACGGGTTTGAATATCAATATCGCCTTTCATCCCGCCCCGGACAATCACGGATATAAAATAAAACGGGTAGATTTGGCAGACCAGCCCGTCATCGACGCTTTGGCCGAAAACGTAGTTAACACTCAAAGAGGTACTGTTATTGCTAAAAAAGACGTACAGGTAAGCACCATTGAACATGCAATGGCCGCTTTATATGCTTCCGGAATAGATAATTGCCTGATAGAGGTCGACGCCCCGGAGTTTCCTATTCTCGACGGTAGCTCGCGCTTCTTTATCGAAGAAATAAACAAGGCCGGCATAATAGAACAAAATACGCCAAAAGATTTCTATATCGTTAAACATAAAATAGAAGTAACAGACGAACAGACAGGTTCTTCGCTAACTATACTTCCCGACGATAAATTCAGTATCAACGTATTGATATCTTTCGACTCTCCGGTATTGAATAACCAGTACGCAACGCTTAACGATATAAGCGAATTTGAAACGGAAATGGCTGCTTCGCGTACGTTTGTCTTCGTCCGCGAAGTGGAAACTTTATTAAATAACAACCTGATCAAAGGGGGCGATTTAGACAACGCTATTGTTATTTACGACAAAGAAATGCCGGAAGACGCCTTAAAAAAATTGGCCGCCGAACTAAATATACCTTATAAAAGCATCCGGTCTTTAGGCTATATCAACAACAAGCCACTGGTATTCGACAACGAACCGGCGCGTCATAAATTAATTGACGTTATCGGCGATATGGCCCTGATTGGAAAACCTGTACGCGGCCGTATCATTGCTACTCGCCCGGGACATAAAATAAACAACCAACTGGCTCGCTTAATCCGTAAATACATCAAACAAAACGAAGTGCAAGCGCCGGTATACGATCCGAATATCCCCCCGGTAATGGATGTAAACCGCATTAAAGAATTACTCCCCCACCGCTACCCCTTCTTACTGGTCGACAAGATTATCGAGATTGGAGGTAATTACATTGTGGGAATAAAGAATATAACGGTAAACGAACCTTTCTTTCAGGGGCATTTCCCCCAGGAGCCTGTCATGCCGGGCGTTTTACTGGTAGAAGCCATGGCGCAGACCGGCGGTTTGCTGGTATTAAACTCGGTAGACGAACCCGAACGCTATTCTACTTACTTCATGAAAATAGATCAGGTAAAATTCCGTCAGAAGGTAGTACCCGGCGATACGATTATCCTGCGGCTTGAATTATTAGCGCCTATCCGCAGGGGAATCTCTACCATGAAAGGATACGTTTTTATAGGAGAGAAACTAACTACCGAAGCTGAATTTATGGCGCAAATTGTCAAAAATAAATAATACCCTAAAATATGAGTCATTCACCATTAGCTGTTATCCATCCCGAGGCAAAGATTGGAAACAATGTTGTTATATCCCCTTTTGCAATCATCGAGAAAGACGTAGTCATAGGCGACAACTGTCAAATCTATCCGCATGCCGTTATCTTGAATGGAGCGCGGATAGGAAAGGATTGCCATATTTTTCCCGGAGCAGTGATTGCCGGCATCCCGCAAGATTTGAAATTTGCAGGCGAAATAACAACCGTTGAAGTAGGAGACAATACAACCATTCGCGAATGTGTTACCATAAACAGAGGAACAGCCTCCAAAGGGAAAACGGTAGTTGGCAACGATTGCCTGATTATGGCATACAGTCATGTGGCGCACGATTGCGTAGTGAAAGACCATGTTATTATAGGAAACTCCACGCAGTTGGCCGGAGAGGTTAAGATAGACGATTATGCCATCGTTAGCGGCGGAAGTCTCGTGCATCAGTTTGTACGCATCTCCAAACATGTCATGATTCAGGGCGGTTCGCGCATTGGTAAAGATATTCCGCCTTACACGTTAATCGGCAGAGACCCCATCGTTTACTGCGGAATTAATATTGTAGGCCTGCGCCGGCGGGGATTTACAAACAATCAGGTATTCTTAATACAGGATATTTACCGCACGCTTTATACCAGAGGCTTAAACAATTCCGACGCCCTCTGCGCCATTGAAACGGAATACGAACCCAGTATGGAACGAGACTTGATCCTGAACTTTATCAAATCGTCGGAAAGAGGGATTGTGAGAGGCTCTATCGACGAATTATAAATATTTTATTACTTTTGAGCAATAAAAAACAACGCAAACCATGATATTCAGATTTTTAATTCTGTCAGATGAAATAGACGATTTTGTAAGGGAAATTAAGATTGATTCCGAAGCTACTTTTATGGATCTTCACCATGCGATTATTGACTCGGCAGGATATGCCAAAGACCAAATGACGTCTTTTTTCATTTGCGACGACGACTGGAACAGGAAAACCGAAATTACGTTAGTCGATATGGGAACATCCCCGGAAGAAGACAGTTACATAATGGAAAATACGCCCTTGGAAGAACTCCTGGAAGACGAAGATCAAAAACTACTGTACGTTTTCGATTATCTTACCGAACGCGCATTCTTTATAGAACTGAAGGAAATGATCCTGAGGAAAACGCTTGCCAAACCTGTTTGCAGCCGTTCGGAAGGATTCCCTCCCCCGCAGATTATGAACTTTGAAGAAGCCGACGCCAAGAATACGGTAAACGCCCTGCTTGGCGAAAATTTTTACGGCGATTCCGAATACAACGTCGACGAATTGGATAGCGCCGGTTTTGACGGACTGGACGACGGATTGGACAGCGCCTCCCCCGCCGATAATTCTTTCGATGAAGATCGTTTTTGAACCAACTGCTCGTCATATTACTTGGCCCGACAGGCGTGGGAAAAACAGAAGTTAGCCTGCGCATAGCCGAACATTTTAATTCGCCCGTTATTTCTTCCGACTCCCGTCAGCTTTACAAAGATCTACCCGTTGGCACAGCCGCGCCAACGCGCGCGCAAATGCGGCGGGTTAAGCATTACATGGTTGGAACGCTCGAACTTTCGGCCTATTATAGCGCCAGCCATTTCGAAACAGACGTATTATCTCTCTTAGCCGAACTATACCAAACCATTCCGGTAGTTATCATGTCGGGCGGCTCCATGATGTATATTGACGCCATCTGCAAAGGCATAGACGATATCCCTACCGTAACTCCGGATATACGGACAGCCATTTACAAACAATACCAGGAAGAAGGCCTCGCCCCTATCCTGAAAGAACTAAAAGAAAAAGACCCCGTTCACTACGAAGAAGTAGACCGCATGAATTACAAACGCGTCGTCCACGCAGTAGAAATATGCCGGATGACGGGCAAACCTTATTCTTCCTTCCGGACAAATACTCCTAAAGAACGCCCTTTCACGATAATCAAAACAGGCCTCGTCCGCGACCGCGAAGAATTATGCCAACGCATCAACCGGCGCGTAGACCAAATGATAGCCGACGGCCTGCTGGAAGAAGCCCGTAAAGCATACCCCTTTAAACAGGCCAACGCCCTGAATACGGTAGGCTATAAAGAATTATTCCAATACCTCGACGGCTGCTGGACATTGGATTTCGCCATAGAAAAAATAAAACGAAACGCCCGCGTATACGCCCGCAAACAAATGACCTGGTTTAAACGCGACGCCGAAATAACCTGGTTCCACCCCGACAACCAGGCTGCCATCATAAAACATATTGAAGATATAAGAGATAAGAAAAAGGGGTAAAGCCCGTATCGCATCAAGGAAAAAGATAAGGAATTTATGATTTCTTAAATTGCAAACAACACTATTTAGCATTTTCATTCTTGACGGATATGAAAAAAGCCGTTACTTTTGCGCAGTGGTTTTTTCATAATAGTATTAGATTTAAGATTAACAAAGTTAATTTTTGATTATAGGATGTCGGGAGATATCCTTTAATTGTTTATAGGGATAGCATATCCTTTACTTGTTATGAGGTAACATTTCCTCGCCGCCAAAAACCTGTCTCCCCCTCGCAGACTGAAGGTTTGAATGTTGATACCCTCCCCCCAATGAAGCGATTGAGGCTTACTTAGCATGTTTGGATGTGGGATGAATTTCTATTCCGCAAAGATTTGGATGGAAGGATACCGGTATTGTTTTGGTTGTGCAAATTACGCATGGCACATACTGGGCAATTCAATATAAATGCTATCAGGAATCGGCGCCAATCAACAAAACTGAAGTGGATAGTTTCCTGACTACTGCCGGATGTTCGTTCCTGAACGATAGCGGAATGAATCGGGCTTCGACAAGCTCAGCCACCGTAACATCAACGCCCACCGTAACATCAACGCCCACCCCGGTGGCTGAGCTTGCCGAAG